>NZ_JBWKKP010000030.1:0-70795 GCF_056431485.1 Streptomyces sp. NPDC045899 | reverse complement strand
ACAAACAGACCCCCCCTCCCTCTCCCCCCTCCCCCCCCCCCCCCCCCTCCCCCCCCCCCCCCCCCCCCCCCCCCCCCCCCCCCCCCCCCACCCCGGCCATCGCACCGAGAGGACGCTGAGAGACCCATGGGTATCCAGGACACCCCCGAGGAGTGGCGGGTCACCGCCACCGCCACGCCCTTCATCGGCAACAAGACGAGCGTGCGCACCGACGAGGTCGTGATGCCCGACGGCAGCCGGGTCAAGCGTGACTACCAGGTGCACCCCGGCTCGGTCGCCGTCCTCGCCCTCGACGGGGACGGGCGCGTCATCGTGCTGCGGCAGTACCGCCACCCGGTGCGCCACCGGCTGTGGGAGATCCCGGCCGGTCTGCTGGACATCCCCGGTGAGAACCCGCTGCACGCCGCCCAGCGCGAGCTGTACGAGGAGGCGCACGTCAAGGCGGAGGACTGGCGGGTCCTCACCGACGTCTACACCTCGCCCGGCGGCACCGACGAGGCGGTGCGGATCTTCCTCGCCCGGGAGATCTCCACGGCCGAGGGCGAGCGCTTCGAGGTCTCCGAGGAGGAGGCCGATATGGAGCTGGACCGCGTCCCGCTGGACGAGCTGGTCCGCGGTGTCCTCGCGGGCGAACTGCACAACACCTGTCTGACGGTCGGCGTACTGGCCGCGCGGGCCGCCCTGGACGGGGACGGCCTGGACGCCCTGCGCCCGGCCGGTGCCCCCTGGCCGGCGCGTCCCTTCGACGCCTGACCCACTCTCATCCGGGGCCCGTCCGCGTCTCCTTCCGACCCCCTCCCATGACCCCCTTCTGAGGATCAGTGGACGATCAGTGGATCCGATGGAGTGATTTTCAGCCCGGTCCGCCGGTCGGGAGTGCCCGGTTCCTGACGCGGAGTGAACTACCCTCGTAAACGCCGATGGAGCACCCGCTCACCAGCCGTCGCGGCCCCGGCGCGCGGAGCCCCGGAGGCGTGAGGGGCCGAGCCTGGCCGACCGTCGAAGCGGCGCGGGCGGACCGGCCCGCACCAACCCCGACCGCGACCGCGGCGGGTTCGTGATGCGCAGGTGGACGGGAGCGGGCCCGTGGCGGAGCAGGCGGTCGACACCGAAGGGGAGCCACCGGCCTCCCACCACACCCCTGTGCCCCCGCCCGCGCCGGGCCAGCGCACCGCAGGCACGGACGCGGAGGTTCCGCCCCGCTCCCCGGGTTCCGCTCCCGGCGCGGGTCCGGCCCGCCCCACGGCCCCCGACACCGGCAGCGGTCCGGAGCCGGGACGTACCGGCCCCGGCTCCCGTACGAGCGTCGGTGCCGCGGATCCGGTGCGCCGCCCGGCCCCGGAGACCGCCCCCGCCACGGGCCGCGCGGTCCCGGCTCGTTCCCCGGCCCCGGCCACCGGCGCGGGGCCCGCGGCCGCGGCGGGTGCGGGCTCATCCGCCGCCCCGCGCTCCGCGGACGCCGCGTCCCCGGCATCCGGCCGTCGTACGGACGCCGGGCCGCCGGGGCCCCGGGACGCGGGTGCGGACGGCGGTGTATGGGGCGGGGCCACCCGGGCGGTGCTGTTCGCCGCGGCGGCCACCGTGGGCAAGGGGTTCGCGGGGCGGCGGCGGGAGCTGCTGTCGCTGCGCGCCGACATCGACCGCGCCGGTCTCGACACCCTCGCGGGCCGCACGGCGGCCCGCAGCCGGGTGCTGCTGATCGCCGGACGCCCCGGCTGGGGCCGGACCGCGCTGGCCGAGGAGCTGGTCCGGCGGCTGGCCGACGACTATCCCGACGGGGTGCTGAGCGCCCGGCTGACCACCTCCGGCGGGGAGCCGGTGGCCACCCCGCGCATCGCGCGGGATCTGCTCGGCAGGCTCGGGGTGACCGCGCCGCCCGGGGCGGACGAGGACGACCTGAGCGCGGAGCTGCGCGAGCGGCTGACCGGCAAACGCCTCCTGCTGCTGCTCGATGACGTGGCCGGTGCGGACCAGGTGGACGCGTTGCTGCCCGATGAACCCGGCTGTCTGGTCGTGGCCGTCTCGCACGGTCCGCTGACCGGGGTGCCCGACGTCCGGCCGTGCACGGTCGGCGGGCTCGATGTGAGCGCGGCGGTCGGCCTGCTGGCGCAGTACGCCGGGCCCACCCGGATCACCTGCGATCCGGTGGCCGCGCAGGCGCTGGTGGAGGAGTGCGCGGGTCAGCCCGCGGCACTGGTGCTGGCCGGTGGCTGGCTGGCGGTGCGGCCCGAGGCGTCCGTGGCCGATCTGGTGGCGCGGCTGCGGGAGCTGCCGCCGTCCTCGGCCGACGCCGACCCCGGGGTGCGGCCGCTGGCCCGTACCTTCCGGCTGGTCTACGACACCCTGCCGCCCGCCGCCGCCCGGATGCTGCGGCTGCTGGTGCTCGCGCCCGCCGGGACGGCCGACGCCCATGTGGCCTCAGCGCTGGCCGGGTGTTCGGTCCCGGACGGCGCGGCGGCGCTCGAGGGGTTCACCGGATGCGGGCTGCTGCGTCCGCGCGGCGAGGGCCGGTACCAGGTGCCGGGCGCTCTGGAGCCGCTCCTGCGGGAGCTGCTGGAGTCCGTGGAGCGCCCGGCGGAGGTGGAACTCGCCCGCGCCCGGATGCTGGAGCGCACCGTACGGCAGCTGCACGCGTGCCGGCTGGCGGCCGAACCGGTGGGGTCCCCGGCCCGTAAGAAACTGGCCGAGATGCCGCGGCCGCTGCGGTTTTCGTCGTCGGCGGACGCGGCCGGATGGCTGGAGGACCGGCTGCCGGTGCTGCTGGAGGCGGCCCGGCTGGCCGTCGGGGCCGGTGAACTGGACACCCTGGCCCGGCGGCTGGTGGCCGGGCTCACCCACGCGCTCAGCGCCCACCGGGGCGCCGACGGCGCCGCACCGGAGCTCTACGGACTGCACCAGCTGGTGCTGGACGTGGCGGAGCGCGGCGACCTGCCGGTGGAGCGGGCGGCGGCGCTGCTCAACCTGGGCGACCTCGACGCCCGCGCGGAACGGACCGACCAGGCGCTCGGCCGTTACAAGGGCGCCCTGGAGGCGGCCCGTGAGGCGGGGGATCCGTATACGACCGGCCGGGCGCTGGAGTCGATCGGCGGGATCTACCAGGAGCTGGCGGACTGGCACCGGGCCGCCGACTGGTACGGCCGGGCGCTGGAGCTCAGGCTCGGCCGCCGGGACGTGGCGGGCGGAGCCCGGGTGTACGCGCGGCTCGGCACCGTCCACGGCTACGCGGACCGCTGGAGCGAGGCGCTGCGCGACTGGCGCGCCGCGGCCGCCGCCTGCCGCCGTGGAGCTGACCTGCCCGGATGCGCGCGGGCGCTCAGCGGTACCGCCCGCGCCCAGGAGCAGCTCGGCCGGAGCCGGGATGCGCTGCGCAGCTGGGGCGAGGCCGTGACCGTCGCCCGGGGCTGCGGGGACACCGCGCTCCACGGCGAGCTGGCCCTGCGCGCCGCCGAGGCCGTCGACCGGCTGGGCGGCGACCCCGCGGTGGCCCGGGTGCTGAGGCGGGAGGCCCGGCGCTCCGGAGCGCCGGAGAAGGGGCCCTCACCTGAGGAGTCATCGCCCGTGACACCCCCGGAGGCACCCCGTGCCAGGGAGAGAGACGGGATCGACCTACGAAATCAGTAGTGGTCTCGCGAAAGATTGATGCATTGCAAGGCTAGACAGCGCGACGTCCTTCATTAGACTGGTCGTACCGTGAATGATGCGGTCGTCACCGGCATGCGGACAGGTTTCGGTTTGCATGTTCATGGCTGGGTCTGTCCGGCTGTGGCGCTATATTCCTTTCTCCCCCCATTCAAGGACCGTGATCGACGTGAAGGTCGGTATCCCCCGCGAGGTCAAGAACAACGAGTTCCGTGTGGCCATCACCCCCGCCGGTGTGCACGAGCTGGTCCGCAACGGCCACGAGGTCTTCGTGGAGCAGAGTGCGGGCCTGGGCTCCTCCATCACGGACGCGGAGTACACCGCGGCCGGTGCCCGCATCCTGGACACCGCCGATGAGGTCTGGGCCACGGCCGACCTGCTGCTGAAGGTCAAGGAGCCCATTGCGGAGGAGTACCACCGCCTGCGCAAGGACCAGACCCTCTTCACCTACCTCCACCTCGCCGCCTCCCGCGCCTGCACCGACGCGCTGCTGGAGTCCGGCACCACCGCCATCGCCTACGAGACGGTCGAGACCGCGAACCGCGCGCTGCCGCTGCTCGCCCCGATGTCCGAGGTCGCGGGCCGGATCGCGCCGCAGGTCGGCGCCTACCACCTGATGCGCTCGGCCGGTGGCCGCGGTGTGCTGCCCGGTGGTGTGCCGGGTGTGGCCGCGGGTCGCGCGGTGGTCATCGGTGGCGGTGTCTCCGGCTGGAACGCCGCGCAGATCGCCATCGGCATGGGCTTCCACGTCACCCTGCTGGACCGGGACATCAACAAGCTCCGCGAGGCGGACAAGGTCTTCGGCACCAAGGTGCAGACCGTCTCCTCCAACGCCTTCGAGCTGGAGAAGGCCGTCCTGGAGGCCGACCTCGTCATCGGCGCGGTCCTCATCCCGGGCGCCAAGGCCCCGAAGCTGGTCACCAACGAGCTGGTCTCCCGTATGAAGCCGGGAAGTGTCCTTGTCGACATCGCGATCGACCAGGGCGGCTGCTTCGAGGACTCCCGTCCCACCACGCACGCCGAGCCGACCTTCGAGGTCCACAACTCGGTCTTCTACTGCGTGGCCAACATGCCGGGCGCGGTGCCGAACACCTCGACCCACGCGCTCACCAACGCCACGCTGCCGTACATCGTGGAGCTGGCCAACCGCGGCTGGCGCGAGGCGCTGCGCCGGGACGCCGCCCTGGCCAAGGGCCTCAACACCCACGAGGGACAGGTCGTTTACGGTCCGGTCGCCGAGGCGCACGCACTGCCCCACGTCGAACTGAACACCCTCATCGGCTGACACGCCGACCGACGGTCAACCCGGACCGTCAACACCGGGTCAACACCGGGCATCCGGCCGGGTCTTGCCGAAGGGCGGGACCCGGCCGCAGGTGTGTCCGGCGCCGTTCCTTCCATGGAACGGCGCTATGCTGGTCAACTCGCCCCAAATGAAACTCTTCAGACCCTTTGCGCGGTGGTGAAATCACTCCGCCGCCGTTCACACGCCCTTGACATCGGGGTGTTCGATTGCCGACACATCACGCCGTGTCCGGTGGATTGTGTTGCTGCGGACCGCCGACACGCCATAGAGTCGCCAACCGTCGGCATGGTGTCACGCTGACCTATCTAGAAATTTCCTGGTCACCAAGGAGGTAGGACGACTTGTGAATGAGTCGACATTTTCTCCCGGGGGTGGTCAACCAGGATCGGCTGCGCGGGGCCAGGGTCCCTCGGGGCTCGAGGCTGTCGGCTCCGTCGCTGTCCGCACCTTCGCAACCCACCAGAGCATGACGACAGCCCACCAGAGCATGGACGGCCATCACGTGAACGCCATGGCCGGCGACCAGGGGGGCACGGATCCCGCCCGCTTCGCCGACTACGACGACCTCCCCGACGGGCACTTCTACGACCCGGACGCCGAGTACGAGCCAGACCCCGAGTACGCGGCCACACTCGCGCCCGACGCGGCCCGCCAGCGTCGCGAGCGCATCGGCCCCACCGGGCGGCCGCTGCCGTACTTCCCGATTCCCGGTCCGCTGACCGAGCACGGCCCCGCGAAGATCATCGCGATGTGCAATCAGAAGGGCGGCGTCGGCAAGACCACCTCCACCATCAACCTGGGCGCGGCGCTCGCCGAGTACGGCCGCCGGGTCCTGCTGGTCGACTTCGACCCGCAGGGCGCGCTCTCGGTCGGCCTCGGGGTCAACCCGATGGAGCTCGACCTCACGGTCTACAACCTGCTCATGGAGCGGGGCATGTCGGCCGACGAGGTGCTGCTCAAGACGGCCGTGCCCAATATGGACCTGCTGCCCAGCAATATCGACTTGTCGGCTGCCGAAGTGCAGTTGGTCAGCGAGGTCGCCCGGGAGTCCACCCTCCAGCGCGCGCTCAAGCCGCTGATGGCGGACTACGACTACATCGTCATCGACTGCCAGCCCTCGCTCGGTCTGCTCACGGTCAACGCGCTCACCGCGGCGCACAAGGTGATCGTGCCGCTGGAGTGCGAGTTCTTCGCGCTGCGCGGTGTGGCCCTGCTCACCGAGACGATCGAGAAGGTCCAGGAGCGGCTCAACCCCGACCTGGAGCTGGACGGCATCCTCGCCACGATGTACGACTCGCGCACCGTGCACAGCCGTGAGGTCCTCGCCCGCGTGGTCGAGGCGTTCGACGAGCACGTCTACCACACGGTGATCGGCCGTACGGTCCGCTTCCCGGAGACCACCGTCGCGGGTGAGCCGATCACCACGTACGCGTCCAACTCCGTCGGTGCCGCCGCCTATCGCCAGCTCGCCAGGGAGGTGCTCGCCCGGTGTCACGCCGAGTGAGTCTGCCGGGAGCCGACGAACTGTTCCGCACCACGGGAGGGATGGGGCTCCAGTCCGCCGCTCCCGCGTCCGGCCGCCGCCAGGCGAACGGCGAGGCCGCCCGGGTCCCGGCGCCCGCCGCCGAGCCCGGCACGGCCGCCGAACCGCACGAGGACGCCGCGCACGAGGACGGCCGCCGGCCGGAGGACGAGCAGTCCGGCGCCGCCGAGCACACGGGCCGTGAGGCGGCCGCCGCCGCGCAGGACGCCGCCGAGCGGAGCCCCGCGGCGGCGGGCCGCCCCAAGGCGCGCCAGGCCGCCGGTGCGGCCGGCCCGGCCGAACAGGGCGGCGCCGCCCGCCGCCGCACCCGCGCGGCGAACCGGCGCCCCAGCGGGCGGGAACGGCACGACGAGAAGATCACGGTCTATGTCTCCGCCGAGGAGCTGATGGACCTCGAGCACGCGCGGCTGGTGCTGCGCGGCGAGCACGGACTCGCGGTCGACCGCGGCCGGATCGTCCGCGAGGCGGTCGCGGTGGTCCTCGCCGACCTCGAGTCGCGCGGCGACGCGAGCATCCTGGTGCGCCGCCTGCGCGGCCGCTGACCGGGCAGGGCGATAGCCTGCCCGGTCGTACGGGCTGCCCCGCCCGGCCCTGAGCACTCTGGACCGCGATGCCGACGAACGACGCCCCCGCCCCGCCGCCCCGCCGCCGCACCCTGGGCCGTGGCCCCGGCGCGGCCCCGGCGGCGGGCCCCGCGGCGGAGCCTGCCCCGTCCCCCCATCCGGCGGAAACCGAAACGGAAGCGCCTGCCGCCCCTCCGGCGGCGGAGCACGCGTCGGACGTCGGGCCGGAGGCCGCGGCTGGTGACGTGGCGGGGGGCTCCGCCCCGGCCGCCGGCCCGGCGGCACCGTCGGACGATCCACCTTCGCTCCCCGCGTCGGAGGGCGCGGGAAGCGCCGGGACGGGAGCACCGGCCTCCCGTACGGCGGCGCTCCCGGACGATCCGCGTTCCGCCCGCGCGGCGGACCCGCGCCCGGCTTCCGCCGACGGCGCCGCCCGCCCGGCGACCTCCCCCGAGGCGGAGCACGGGGGAGGCGCTGGGCCGGGGACCCCTCCAGGTGAGTCGTCCGGCGTGCCCTCCGCCGTCTCCGCCGGGCGGCCGGAGCCGGATCCCGCGCATGCGCGGGCCGAGGAGGGGGCCGACGGGCCCGTACGGCCCTCGGCGGGCGTGGGGGACGACCGGGGCGGGGGAGCGGCCGAGGAGGCCGTCAGCGGGGCGTCAGCGGCTTCGGACGCCGCAGCCGGGCCCTCCGGGGCTCCCACCGCCGCCGAGGGCGACGCGCCCGCCGACGACGGCAATCGGTTCATCCTCCGGCTCGACAACTTCGAGGGGCCCTTCGACCTCCTCCTCCAGCTGATCTCCAAGCACAAGCTGGACGTCACCGAGGTCGCCCTGTCCAAGGTCACGGACGACTTCATGGCGCACATCCGGGCCATGGGGCCGGACTGGGACCTCGACCAGACCACCGAGTTCCTGGTGGTCGCGGCGACGCTGCTGGACCTCAAGGCGGCCCGGCTGCTGCCCGCCGCCGAGGTGGAGGACGAGGCCGACCTCGCGCTGCTGGAGGCGCGTGACCTGCTGTTCGCCCGGCTGCTCCAGTACCGCGCGTACAAGCGGATCGCGGACATCTTCCACGACCGGCTGGTCAGCGAGGCCGCCCGGCACCCCCGTACCGTCGGCCTGGAGCCGCACCACGCCGAGCTGCTGCCGGACGTCGTCATCAGCATCGGCGCCGAGGGGTTCGCCAGGCTGGCCGTGAAGGCGATGCAGCCCAAGCCCAAGCCGCAGGTGTACGTGGACCACATCCACGCCCCGCTGGTCAGCGTGCGTGAGCAGGCCGGGGTGGTGGTGGCGCGCCTGCGGGAGCTGGGTGAAGCCACCTTCCGGACGCTCACCGAGGACGCCCCCGACGTCCTCACCGTCGTCGCCCGCTTCCTGGCGCTGCTGGAGCTCTACCGGGAGCGCGCGGTCCTGCTCGACCAGCCGGAGGCCCTCGGCGCGCTCATGGTGCGCTGGACGGGCGCCGACGGTGAGCAGCCACTGGTCACCGATGAATTCGACCAGGAGGCCGGACCGCCGCGGAAGCGGCAGGAGGAGCCCGAGGGGCCTGAGGGGCCCGAGGAACCGGCGGAGCTCGAGGAGAACGAGAAGCAGGAGGTGCGGAGTTGACCGAGCAGTGGACCCCCGCCGCGGCCTCGGACGTCGCGGCACTCGACCTCAAGCCCGCCCTGGAGGCGGTCCTCATGGTCGTCGACGAGCCCGCCACCGAGGAACACCTCGCCAAGGTGCTGGAGCGCCCCCGCCGCGCGGTCGCGGACGCGCTGCGCGAGCTGGCCGACGAGTACGCGGCCCAGGGCCGCGGCTTCGAGCTGCGGCTGGTGGCGGGCGGCTGGCGCTACTACACCCGCCCCGCCTACGCCGCCGCCGTCGAGGGCTTCGTCCTGGACGGCCAGCAGGCCCGGCTCACCCAGGCCGCTTTGGAAACCCTCGCGGTGGTCGCGTACCGTCAGCCGGTCAGCCGTTCCCGGGTCTCGGCCGTCCGCGGCGTCAACTGTGATGGCGTGATGCGGACCCTCCTCCAGAGGGGTCTGGTCGAGGAGGCGGGCACGGAACCCGAAACAGGTGCGATCCTGTACAGGACGACGAACTACTTCCTGGAGCGGATGGGCCTGCGGGGTCTGGACGAGCTTCCGGAGCTCGCGCCCTTCCTCCCCGAGGCGGACGCGGTCGAGGGCGAGTCCCAGGAGGGTGTGCCGTCGTTCGACCCGGACGCCGTCGACGCCGCTGACGCGGACGACGGAGTAGGCCACTCTCAGACGGAACTTTGATGCGAAGCAGCGGCAGGAACAACAGGGGCAGCGGCAGCAGCGGCGGCAGCGGCGGCGGCAAGAACTACCGCGGCGCGGGCAACCAGCGCGACGACCGGCAGAAGCGCGCGGGCCGCCCCCGTCCCGAGGAGCGCCGCTACGACGTGGGCGGAGCCTCCCAGGGCGGCGGCGGACCGAAGGGCGGTCCCAAGGGCGGTCCCAAGGCGGGCGGCGCGAAGGGCGGCGCCGCCGGACGCGGCCGCAAGCCCGGCGGCCCGTCCCGTCCGCGCGAGTACGACGCGCAGATAGAGGAGCGCAACCGCGCCCGGCACGACAAGCCCCGGGTCAAGCTGCCGAAGACCTTCGGCGAGCAGGAGGGCGAGCGGCTCCAGAAGGTGCTGGCCCGCGCCGGTATGGGCTCGCGCCGCGCCTGTGAGGAGCTCATCGACCAGGCCCGTGTCGAGGTCAACGGCAAGATCGTCACCGAGCAGGGGCTCCGGGTCGACCCGGAGAAGGACGAGATCAAGGTCGACGGGCTGACCGTGGCCACCCAGTCGTACCTGTTCTTCGCGCTGAACAAGCCCGCCGGGGTCGTCTCCACCATGGAGGACCCCGACGGCCGCCAGTGCCTCGGTGACTACGTCACCAACCGCGAGACCCGGCTCTTCCACGTCGGCCGTCTCGACACCGAGACCGAGGGCATCATCCTGCTCACCAACCACGGTGAGCTGGCCCACCGCCTCACGCACCCCCGCTACGGCGTGGCCAAGACCTATCTCGCCGCGATCCAGGGCCCGCTCCCGCGCGACCTGGGCAAGCAGCTGAAGAACGGCATCGAGCTGGAGGACGGCTACGCCCGCGCCGACCACTTCAAGGTCGTGCAGAACACCGGCAAGAACTACCTGGTCGAGGTGAGCCTGCACGAGGGCCGCAAGCACATCGTCCGCCGGATGCTCGCCGAGGCCGGATTCCCGGTCGACCGGCTGGTGCGCACCGGCTTCGGACCGATCGCGCTGGGCGACCAGAAGTCCGGCTGGCTGCGACGGCTGACCAACACCGAGGTCGGGATGCTGATGCGCGAGGTCGATCTCTGACAGCCGCGGCGGCGGCCGGACCCCGCCCGGGGTCCGGCCGCCGTTCAGGCGCCCAGGCGTGCCACCACGACACCGAGGACGGCCCCGGCGGGGACATACCCGAAGTGCCGGGAGTCCAGCGTTCTGCGGGCGTCGCCCCGGACGACGATCCGGCCCTCGGGGACCGGCGCGCCGGGCCGGGCCCCGACCTTCTCCAGGACGTCCGCGGGAACCGGCTGCCCCGGGAGTGCGGCCACCCGTTTGACCAGCCAGCGCAGCTCCGGATCCGCTTCGCCCAGCGGGTTCCGGAAGACGATCACATCGTTGCTCCGGATCCGCCGGGAGGTGCGGACCAGCAGTCGGCTGCTGTCGGTGAACGTCGGTGCCATGCTGTTCCCGGTCACCCGGATCAGCATCAGCTTGCGCCGGAGCACCGCTCCGGCACCCGCCGCCACCAGCCCCGCACCCATCACCGCCATCGTGCGCTTGCGCATCGGTCACTCCACTCGTGCGTCCTGGTAGCCGGCCGCCTGCACCGCGAACAGGTGCGCGTACCGGCCTCCCTGTTCCATCAGTCCGTCATGGGTGCCGGTCTCGGCGATCTCACCGTCCGCCAGGACGACGATCGTGTCGGCGTCGCGCAGGGCGCTGAGGCGGTGCGATATCAGGAGGCTGGTCCTGTTATCCCGGTACTCGCGAAGAGTCCGGTTGATGTCGTGCTCCGCCTGGGCGTCCAGCGCGGAGCTGGGCTCGTCCAGGATCAGCAGATCGGCCTCGTCCCGCATCAGTGAGCGGGCCAGGGCGACGCGCTGCCACTGTCCGCCGGAGAGGGTCACACCGGGCGCCGCGTCGTAGTCGTCCACCTGGACCCGGCTCAGCAGGGTGTCGTAGCCGTCGGGGAGGGCGGACAGCTTCCGGTCGATCTCCGCCTTGCGGGCCGTGGCGCGGACGGCCGCGCGGTCCGTCAGCCGGGGGAGGTCGCCGACCCCGATGTTCTCCTGGGCCGTGAGGTCGTACGCCATGTGGTCCTGGAACGTGACGCCGAGGCGGCGGCGGAGTTCCTCGACGTCCAGGGCGCGGATATCCGTCCCGTCCCAGAGGATCCGTCCGCGCACCGGGTCGTAGAACCGGCAGACCAGCTTCACCAGCGTGCTCTTGCCCGCACCGTTCTCGCCCACCAGGCCGACCGCGGTGCCCGCCGCGATCCTCAGGTTCACCCCGCGCAGCACCCAGGGCCCGGACGGGTCGTAGCGGAACCAGACGTCGCGCAGTTCGATCGCGTCCCGGAGCGGGCCGGCTGGAAGGCCACCCGAGCCGAGGTCGTCCGGGGTCTCCATCAGGTCGATGAAGTGACCGAACAGCCGGATGCCCTCGACGGCCATACCGGCCTGCAGGACGATCCCGCCGAAGGTGGCCTGGATACCGGCCGCCGCGGCGATGAACAGGGTCACGTCGCCGACGCTGAACTCCCCCCGCCCGGCGCCCACCGCCACGATGACGATGCCCAGGCCGATGACCGCCGCGTTCAGCAGGGCGAAGGCGGACTGGACGAGCATCCCCCGGCGGGCGACCCGCAGCTCGGCCTCGGTCGCGTCACCGAGCGCCGTGACCAGACGGGAGTGGAAGAAGCCGCCGAGCCCGAACAGCCGGATCTCCTTGGCGGCGCGGGGATCGGTCAGCAGACCCCGGTAGAACGTCCGGCGGCGGTACTTGCCGGAGACGGTCTCGAAGACCCGTGCCTGGCGGCGGGCCTGGAAGAGCTGGGTGACCAGGGCCGCGGCGCCGACCAGGAAGAGCAGCCCCGCCATGGGGGGCCAGACCGCGAGCAGTACGCCGGTGAAGCCGGAGACGGTGGAGACCGCCTGGACGATCAGCTGGCTGAACATGGTGATGTTGTGCGGAGCGTCCTGGGACGCCTCCTGGGCCAGCCGCAGCCGGTCATGGAACGCGGGGGTCTCGAAGAGCCGCAGCCCGCGGAACGCATTGACGCGGGCGAAGAGCTTGTCCTCCACGGTCACCACGAGGCGCTGGCGGACCACTTCGTCGAGGTATCCCGCGAGTTGCAGCAGTACGGCGGTGACCGCGCCGACGAGGGCGATGGCGAGGGCGAGCAGTGTCACCCGGCCGACGTCCGCGTGGCCGCCCCGGCCCAGCTCGTCGAAGAGGAGTTTGCTCAGCCACGCCGCGAGCGCGGGCAGCAGGCCGGCGAGCACGGCCGTTCCGAACATCGCGCAGGTGCCGGTTCCGGTCGCCCGGAACTGGAGCGCCACACAGGTGGTCACGGCACGCCAGCGCAGCCGGGAACGAGGCCCGGGACCCGGTTCGGGCCCCTCAGACACGGATCATCTGGCTTTCCCCGCCCCCCCGGAATGACGTGTCCGTCCGCAATACCGCGCATCCGGAGAATACGGATTGCCGTCGGATCCTTATACGTGATGGTGATGGAATATCCGGAGAGGGCCCCGGACGGTCGCACCGCTACCGAGGCCCTCTCCTCCGTTCAACTGATTCAGCAGTTGGTGGTGCTCTTGGTGCAGATGCCGTTGCAGTTGAAGCGGTACACCTTGCCGCTCTTGCAGTAGCAGCGCTCTCCGTGCTCCGGAACGCAGGCGCCGGCCCGCTCCTCGCGCAGAACGGCACTCAGAATGCGGTCACTCAGCTTGGCAAGCATGGCATTTCCTCCCGTTGGTTGATCAGGACGCCGGAACCGTACGACGCCCGAACGTCTGTACGCCAGAGGAGGTAGCCATTCCATTTGTGGCCAGTTCTCGTCGCTCTTCCGGAGCGTCAGGTTCCCTATTTCTCGATCTTGTGGTCATTCCCTAGAACATCTCTTCGGGGTTACAGTGCCGTCGGTCGTCGAGCAGCACATGGGGGATTCGATGGGCTATGCCCTGCTGGCCTGCCGCTTTCTGATCGGCGGGGTCTTCGTGGTCTCCGCCGCGAGCAAGCTGCGCGGGCGAACCGCGTTCCGGGAGTTCGAAGCCGCCGCGCAGGAAATGGGCGCGCCAGCCCGTTTCCGTCGCCCGATCGCCCTTGCGGTGGTGACCGCTGAAGGACTGATTCCGCCCCTACTCTTGGTTCCGCCGGGCGGGCTGGCCGGCCTCGGGCTCGCGGGAGGGATGCTCCTCGTGTTCACCGTGGCGATGGTGACCGCGCTCCGGCGGAAGAAGACCACGTCCTGCGCCTGTTTCGGATCCTCCACCGCTCCGATCGGACGTCAGCACGTGGTGCGCAACGCCGCCCTGTTCGTGGTGACCGGCGTGGGTGCCGCCGCCGCGCTGGGCGGCGCCCCCGGTCTGCCGTCACATCCCGGCGGGATCGCCGTCGCCGCGTTCGCCGCGCTGGTGGGCGTCCTGCTGGTTGTCGCCACCGATGAACTCGCCGCGCTGTTCGCGCCACCCGCGCCCGCCCACCAGGAGACCTGATGCCGTATCTGATCGCAGCCGTCGTCGTTCTGGCGGTGCTGTGCCTGCTGAATCTGCTGCTCACCTTCGGAATAGTCCGGAAGCTGCGAACCGGGCAGGGGAATGCCTACGCGGGGGACAATCCGGGACTGATGATTCCGAACGGCTCGGCCATGCCCGAGTTCGAGGCGCAGACCATCGACGGTGAGACGATATCCGGGGACACCCTGCGCGATGCCCTCATCGGATTCGTCTCCCCCCATTGCTCGGCCTGCAAGGAACAGCTTCCGAACTTCGTGGAAATCGCCGGGAACCACCGGGCGCGGGGCCGGACGGTCGTCGCCTTCGTCCACGGTGACGAGGAGGACGCACGGAAGATGATCGAGCCGCTCCGCGGTATCGCGTCGCATGTGGTGATCGAGGATGCCGAGGACGGGCCGACCGAAAAGGCGTTCAAGGTGGAGGGATATCCGGTATTCGGAATCGTCGACGGGGCGGGAACGCTGACCGCCAGCAATATCAAGCCGAAGGAATTGCCCGGCCCCGCGCCGGTACCGGTCGGCTGAGCCGGGCCCGGCCCCCGTCATCCGCCGGTGCCGCATGCGCCCGTCCCGCGTCTCGCGGGCCGGGCGTGTCCGCGGGGTGTCCCCCGGACTGGTTACGCTGATCCGGAAGGCGGAACGGGAACGCGCAGGGGAGCACAGACGTGGCGGTACGAGCGGTCCGCGGGGCCGTCCAGCTGGAGCGGGACGAGTCCGGTCATATGCGGCAGCAGGTCTCGGAGCTGCTGACCGCCATCCTGGAGCGCAACGCGCTGGTACCGGACGATCTGATCAGTGTGTGGTTCACCGCCACCCCCGATCTGCACAGCGACTTCCCCGCGGTCGCCGCACGGGAGCTCGGCATCACCGACGTGCCGCTGATCTGCGCCCAGGAACTCGACATCGAAGGCGCCATGCCGCGGGTCGTGCGCATCCTGGCGCACGTCGAGACGGATCTGCCCAAGTCCGGTGTCGCCCATGTCTACCTCGGCGCCGCGGCCTCCCTCCGCAAGGACATCGCCCAATGAGAACCGCACTCGTCATCGGCACCGGTCTGATCGGCACCTCCGCCGCGCTGGCCCTGGCCGGACGCGGCGTCCACGTCCACCTCGCCGACCATGACGCGGACCAGGCCCGTACCGCCGCGGCGCTCGGCGCCGGGACGCAGGAGGAGCCCGAGGGCCCGGTGGACCTGGCGATCGTCGCCGTACCGCCCGCGTACGTGGCGCGGACGGTCGCCGATGTGCTGCGCCGCGGGGTCGCCCGCGCCGCGCTGGACGTGGCCAGCGTCAAGGGCGGGCCGCGCCGGGAGCTGGAGGCCCTGGGCGTCGACCTCGGCCGCTACATCGGCACCCATCCGATGTCCGGCCGGGAGCGCTCCGGTCCGCTGGCCGCGACCGCCGACCTCTTCGAGGGGCGGCCGTGGGTGCTCACCCCCGGCCAGGGCACCGACACCGAGGTGCTCAACCTCGCCCTGGAACTGGTGGCGCTGTGCCGCGCGGTGCCCGTGGTGATGGACGCCGACGCCCACGACCGCGCGGTGGCACTGGTCTCGCACACCCCGCATCTGCTGTCCAGCATGGTCGCCGCCCGGCTGAAGGACGCCGACGAGACCGCGGTGCGGTTGTGCGGCCAGGGGATCCGCGATGTGACCCGGATCGCCGCCTCCGATCCGGCGATGTGGATCGACATCCTGTCCGCCAACCCCGGCCCGGTCGCCGATGTGCTGGCGGCGGTGGCCGCGGACCTCGACGAGACGGTACGGGCGCTGCGCGGCCTCCAGTCCGCCGACGAGGCCAAGCGCGGCGACGGCGCCACCGGGATCGAGGACGTGCTGCGCCGCGGCAACGCCGGACGCGAGCGGGTGCCGGGCAAGCACGGCGCCGCCTCCGCCGTCTACGAGACGGTGACGGTGCTCATCGGCGACCAGCCGGGCGAGCTGGCCCGGATCTTCGCCGACGCGGGCCGGGCGGGCGTCAACATCGAGGACGTCCGGATCGAGCACGCCACCGGTCAGCAGGCGGGTCTGATCCAGCTGATGGTGGAGCCCGCGGCGGCCCCCGGGCTGACCGCGGCGCTCCGCGAGCGGGGCTGGTCGATCCGGCAGTGATCGTGGGGCGGTGCGGGCACCGCCCCGGCCGCCCGGCTCCGTGGTCCGGTCATGACCACGCTGTCCGGAGCGGTCGTGTGAACCAGTAACCTTGTCCGAGGCTCCATCCGCCCCGTCCGACCAAGCCCCGTGCACACGAAAGGTGTCAGTCACCGTGGAAACCGCCGCCCGGACCGCCCCGGCAGCAGTGATTGTCGCGATCGACGGCCCCGCTGGCACGGGCAAGTCCAGCACCTCCAAGGCCGTCGCCACCAAGCTGGGCCTGGGCTACCTGGACACCGGCGCCCAGTACCGGGCGATCACCTGGTGGATGGTGAACAACGGTATCGACGTCGAGGACGCCGTGGCCGTGGCCGACGCCGCCGCCAAGCCCCACATCGTCTCCGGCACCGACCCGGCCGCCCCGACCATCACCGTCGACGGCACCGATGTCGCCGGGCCGATCCGCACCCAGGAGGTCACCTCCCGGGTCAGCGCGGTCAGCGCGGTCGCCGAGGTGCGGACCCGGATCACCGAGCTCCAGCGGACCATCGCCGCCGAGGCCCCGCGCGGCATCGTCGTCGAGGGCCGTGACATCGGCACCACGGTGCTGCCCGACGCCGACGTCAAGATCTTCCTGACCGCGTCCGCCGAGGCGCGGGCCGCCCGTCGCAGCGGTGAGCTCAAGGGCAAGGAGGCGGCCGACCTGGCCGCCACCCAGGCGGCGCTCGCCAAGCGGGACGCCCTGGACTCCGGCCGGAAGACCTCGCCGCTGGCCAAGGCGGACGACGCCATAGAGGTGGACACCACCGAGCTCACCCTCGACCAGGTCATCGAGTGCGTGGTCACGCTCGTCGAGGAGAAGCGGACGGGCGTGTGACCGGACCCGCCGACACACTGCCGAGCGCGGCCGGAGCCGCGGTGGGACGCCGGATCGGCATCGGCCTGATGTACGGGCTGTGGCGGCCGCGGGTGCTGGGTGCCTGGCGGGTGCCGTCCGCCGGGCCGCTGATCCTCGCGGTGAACCACACCCACAACATCGACGGTCCGATGCTGATGGGCACCGCGCCCCGGCCGGTGCACTTCCTGATCAAGAAAGAGGCGTTCATCGGTCCGCTGGATCCGTTCCTGCGCGGGATCGGGCAGCTGAAGGTGGACCGGACGACCACCGACCGGGCGGCGATCACCGATGCCCTGGGCGTGCTGCAGCGCGGCGGGGTCCTCGGGATCTTCCCCGAGGGCAGCCGCGGCGACGGCGACTTCGCGTCGCTGCGCGCGGGGCTCGCGTACTTCGCCGTCCGCTCCGGCGCGCCGATCGTGCCGGTGGCCGTGCTCGGCTCCGGCGACCAGCGCGACGGCAACGGCCGGGCCAGGCATCTGCCGCGGCTGCGCAGCCGGATCGACGTGGTCTTCGGCGACCCGTTCCAGGCGGGCGACGGCAGCGGACGGCGGACCCGGGCGGCCCTGGACGAGGCGACCACGCGCATCCAGAAGCGACTGGGCGCACACCTGGGGAACGCCAGGCGGCTCACCGGCCGCCGCGACGAGACATGAGACCCGCGAGCCCGTACGGCGGGCGCGCGGCCTGAGGGACGACGAGGAACGTAACTTCATGAACGACCAGATCCACAGTGGCGGAGACGAGCACGGAGAGCTTGGCGACGCCGAGTACGCGGAGTTCATGGAGCTCGCCGCGCAGGAGGGCTTCGACCTCGAGCAGGTCGAGGGCGACCTCGCCGCGGCCGGACACGGCCCGCTGCCCGTCCTGGCCATCGTCGGCCGCCCCAATGTCGGTAAGTCGACCCTGGTGAACCGGGTCATCGGCCGCCGCGAAGCCGTGGTCGAGGACCGTCCCGGCGTCACCCGGGACCGGGTGACCTACGAGGCCGAATGGTCCGGCCGCCGCTTCAAGGTCGTCGACACCGGCGGCTGGGAGCAGGATGTGCTCGGCATCGACGCGTCCGTGGCCGCGCAGGCCGAGTTCGCCATCGAGGCCGCCGACGCGGTGGTCTTCGTGGTGGACGCCACGGTGGGCGCCACCGACACCGACGAGGCCGTGGTCAAGCTGCTGCGCCGGGCGGGCAAGCCCGTCGTGCTGTGCGCCAACAAGGTCGACGGGCCCAGCGGTGAGGCGGACGCCGCCATGCTGTGGTCGCTGGGGCTCGGCGAGCCGCACCCGGTCTCCGCGCTGCACGGCCGCGGCACCGGCGACATGCTGGACGCGGTGCTCGAGGCGCTGCCCGAGGCCCCGGCCCAGACCTTCGGCTCGGCGGTCGGCGGACCGCGCCGCATCGCCCTCATCGGCCGTCCCAACGTCGGCAAGTCCTCCCTGCTGAACAAGGTCGCGGGCGAGGAGCGGGTGGTCGTCAACGAGATGGCGGGCACCACCCGCGACCCCGTCGACGAGCTGATCGAACTCGGCGGCGTGACCTGGAAGTTCGTGGACACCGCCGGTATCCGCCGCCGCGTCCACCTCCAGGAGGGGGCCGACTACTACGCCTCCCTGCGCACCGCCGCGGCCGTGGAGAAGGCCGAGGTCGCGGTCATCCTGATCGACACCAGCGAGTCCATCAGCGTCCAGGACCAGCGGATCATCTCGATGGCGGTCGAGGCCGGACGCGCGATGGTGATCGCCTTCAACAAGTGGGACACCCTCGACGAGGAGCGCCGCTACTACCTCGAGCGCGAGATCGAGACCGAGCTCGGGCAGATCCAGTGGGCGCCGCGGGTCAATGTCTCCGCGCGCACCGGCCGCCATATGGAGAAGCTCGTCCCGGCGATCGAGACGGCGCTGGCCGGCTGGGAGACCCGGGTCCCCACCGGGCGGCTGAACGCCTTCCTGGGCGAGATCGTGGCCTCCCACCCGCACCCGATCCGCGGCGGCAAGCAGCCCCGCATCCTCTTCGGGACGCAGGCCGGAACCCGGCCGCCGCGGTTCGTGCTGTTCGCCTCGGGCTTCCTGGAGGCGGGCTACCGCCGCTTCATCGAGCGGCGGCTGCGCGAGGAGTTCGGCTTCGCGGGGACGCCGATCCAGATCTCGGTGCGGGTGCGCGAGAAGCGCGGCCGCAAGAAGTGAGCCGCGCGGGGTGCCAGGCACCCCGCGCGCCCCATCAGGGGGCGCCGGTTCAGTAGTCGTGCCCCCGCCCGTCGCGCCGGCCCGGCGGCAGCGCGGGGAGATAGCCGCGGTAGTACGGACCGCCGGTGTCCCACGAGCCGCCCGGGCCGCCCGCCCGGCCGTGACCCCCGCTGGTCAGACCGCGCGGCTGGCCGGGGTGGCCGATGGCGCTGAACGCGACGAACTCCAGGTCCTCCTCGTCCGAACGGTCACCGGGCAGTGTCCGGAACAGTCTCCGGTACTCCGCGCAGAGGGCGTCGTAGATCGGCGTGGCGGACTGCCGCCAGGGGTCGGCGGCTGCCTCCAGCGCCGGACGCATTGCCGGGATATGGCCGTATGAGGGGGAGCGATAGGGGAGGTCGTATGCGTGCACGTAGGTGCCAACGACCCGGCCGCCCGTCGGATGCGGCATCGGTGGCGAATGGGCTGCCCGTGGCGGCTGGGCGGGTCCGGGAACGTCGGGGGCCATGGGCGTCAGGTACCCGCGAGCGGCATCGAGGCGCCCACCAGCGCACCGCTCGCCGCGGCCCGGTCCAGTGCCACGCGCAACTGGTCCTCGCGCGGCTGGGTGCCGATGGTGCCCGCCGGCGCGGCGTAGAGCATCACCTGCCGGGAGCGGTTGACCGCGTTGCGCCAGCCCTCGCTGAGCGGCATCGGACGGTGGGCCTGCCACCAGGCCACCGGGGAGCCGCCGTTGGCCGAGGGCATCAGCACCGCGTGCAGCTGGCCCATTGCGATCAGCACCGACCAGCCGTGGTTGGGTCCGGGCGGCCGGTTCAGATCGACGACCGGTGCGAAGCCCTGCTCGGCGAGGAGGGGCAGGAAGTCATCACTCTGGCTGGAGCCGGGCCGGTTGATCGGGGCCGTCGGCTCGACCACCAGCGCGGGCCGCGCCTCCGCGCCGACCAGCACCACCCCGCTGGTGACCCCGAGCACGGCCTGCGGCGACGGGGCGCGCTCCGGCGACTGCGCGGGCGGCTGGACGGTCCGGGGCCGCGGCGCCTCGGCGTACCCGGACGACGGGGTGGCGTACCCGGACGCGGCGGCGAACGCCGGGCGCGTTGAGGGATCCATGAGCGGATCGGCCGCCTCCTCCGCGGTGATGGAGCGCACCGCGCCGCGCAACTGCTCCTCGGAGACCGGCACCACCTGGGACGGGACACAGGTGGCGTGCGCGAAGGCGAGCACGGCCGTCTCCTGGCCGACGAAGAGGACGGTGCTGGTCCGCTCCTGGTCGGTGTTGCCCGGGGTGCGGCAGGACGTGCAGTCATAGGCGCCCGGGGCGTTGTCACCGGTGAGCAACCGGTCGGCTTCTTCATCGCCGATCTCGGCACGTACGTCATCGCTGACGTCGAGCATGCGCGGCACGGGTGGCTCCTCGGTTTCGGTCCTGGGCCGGGTGTCTCCCGGCCCGTATGGAGAACAACGGGCCATCCACGGCGGGGGTCACGCCGCCCCGGCCGTCCATGGACTCCGATGCGTCAGAACGCCTCGGCGTTCCCTGATTTCGCTACCGATTTCACATCTGTTGTGGAACAAAGCGGTGATGAGGCCCAACCCTGTGATCCGGGGGGAGGTCCTACCTCGTGGTAGGCGGACGATTGACCTGTCCGCGGGGAACCAGCCGGATACGGGGACGACGGGAACGGATGCACATCTCATTCCTGATTCACAACGCGTACGGGATCGGCGGGACGATCCGGACCACGTACAACCTTGCCCGCACCCTGGGCGAACAGCACGATGTGGAGATCGTCTCGGTGTTCCGCCACCGTGATCAGCCGATCTTCGATCCCGGGCCGCATGTACGGCTCAGCCACCTGGTGGACATTCGCAAGGGAAGTCCCACCTACGACGGAGCGGACCCTGACCACGCCCGCCCCGCCAAGGTCTTCCCCTCCAGCGAGGGCCGTTACAAGCAGTACAGCGCGCTCACCGACCGCCGGATCGCCGAACACCTCCGGCAGTTGGAGGCCGATGTCGTCGTCGGCACCCGGCCCGGACTCAATGTGCACATCGCACGTGAGGCGCGCCGCGGCCCGGTACGCGTCGGCCAGGAGCACCTGACGCTCAGCACCCACTCCCGGGGGCTGAAGCGGGCGCTGCGCGGGGTCTACCCGCGGCTGGACGCGGTGACCACGGTCACCGAGGCGGACGCCCGGACCTACCGCGGCCAGATGCGGCTGCCGGGGGTGCGGATCGAGGCGGTGCCCAACAGTGTGCCCGAGCCCGGTCTGGAGCCCGCCGACGGCACCGGCAAGTGGGTCGTGGCGGCCGGGCGGCTCGCCCCGGTGAAACGGTACGACCTGCTGATACGGGCTTTCGCCAAGGTCAGTGCGGCCCGCCCGGACTGGCGGCTGCGGATCTACGGCAGCGGTGCCCAGCACGACGCGCTGCGCGCGCTGATCGATGAACTCGGCCTGTACAACCACGTGTTCCTGATGGGACCGGCCAATCCGCTGGACCCCGAGTGGGCCAAGGGCTCCATCGCGGCCGTCACCTCCAGTCTGGAGTCGTTCGGCATGACCATCGTCGAGGCGATGCGCTGCGGACTGCCGGTGGTCTCCACCGACTGCCCGCACGGTCCGGCGGAGATCATCGACAATGGGGTGGACGGCCGTCTGGTGCCCAGCGGTGACGCCGACGCCGTGGCCGGGGCCCTGCTCGACCTGATCAACAACGATGAACTGCGGCAGCAGATGGGGCAGGCGGCGCTGAAGGACGCGGCCCGGTTCGACCCCTCCCGGGTGGCCGGGCGCTATGACTCCCTCTTCGCCGACCTCGTCGCGCGCAGCGGACTGCGCGGCACCCTCCACCGTGCCCGCGGCAGCCTGCTCAGCGGCGCGCTGGTGACGAAGGACTCGCTGCGGAAGGTGCGGCCGGTATGAGCGCCCTGAGCGGAGGCGCGTCCACGACGTCAGCGGGGGCCGCGGAGCGAACGCGGCAGGAGCAGGAGGACAGCGTGAACGAGACCGGAGAGGCCGCCCCCACCCGTGCCGACTGCGTGGCGGACTCCGCCGGTGGTCTCACCTTCCACATCTCCGACTGGGTCCGCCCGCAGCCGGGGAGTTACGACGACTGGAGCGGTGCGCTGGTGCTGATCCGCCGGGGCTCGGTGGGCTCCGGAGACAGCGAGGTCCGGCTGCCGCTCGGTCCGATCGGCGACGGCCGCCTCCAAGCCGCGCTGCCCAGTACGGTCGCCCTGCCCGAGGGCCGCTGGGACGTCCATGTGGCCTACGGGGAGGACGAACCGCGGCGGCTGGCGCCGGGGCTGAACGACCTTCGTTCCCTGGTCGACCGCAGACCGGGCCCGAGCACCTCGCCGCTGTCCGTGCGCATCCCCTACGCCACCAAGCACGGCAACCTCTCGCTGCGCAGCTGGCGGCGGGCACCGCACGCCGAGGCGGGGGAGATCCGGCTGGAGGGGGGCGCGATGGCCGTCCACGGGCTGCTGCACCGGGTCCGGGACCCCGCGCGGTGGCTGGACGGAGCGGTTCTGGAGGCGCGCTGCCGCCGTGACCGCGACCGGGTGCGCATGGTGCCGGTCACCGCGGAGGGCGCGACGTTCTTCTGCACCCTGCCCTTCGCCGAGCTGGCCGGGGACTGGGACGGCGAACGGGACGTCTGGGACCTGAGGCTGCGGTCCGCGGACGCGGAGGAGCCGCCGGTGCGGCTGGCCCGCATCCTGGACGACGTCCCGGACAAGAAGGAGATCTTCACCTATCCGTCCACGGAGCTGACCGCCCCCCGCGGCCCGGTACGGGTGCGTCCGTACTACACCCGGGACAACGACCTGTCGGTGCGGGTCGAGGCACCGGCCTAGAGCCGGGGCACCCGCCTGGGATCAGCCCTTGAGGACGAGCGCTGTCCTCAAGGGCTGACAGACTCGGCTCCATGTTGGAGACCTCGGCACGACTGCTCCGTCTGCTCTCCCTGTTGCAGGCGCACCGCGAATGGTCGGGTGCGGACCTCGCCGACCGGCTCGGGGTGACCCCGCGCACCGTACGCCGTGACATCGACCGGCTGCGCGACCTGGGCTACCCCGTGCACTCCGCGCCCGGTACGGCGGGCGGCTACCAGCTGGGCGCGGGCGCCCGGTTGCCCCCGCTGCTGCTCGACGACGACGAGGCGGTGGCCGTCGCCGTCGGCCTGCGCCAGGCCGCGTGCGGCGGTGTGGACGGGATCGAGGAGACCTCGGTCCGCGCCCTGGCCAAACTGGAGCAGGTGCTGCCGGACCGGCTGCGCCGCCGGGTCGGTGCCCTGACCTCGTTCACCGTGCCGATGGCCGGTGGTGTCCCCGGGTCCGGGGTGGATCCGGAGGTGCTGACCGAACTGGCCAACGCCTGCCGGGACAGCCACCGGCTGCGCTTCGAGTACCGCGACCACGGGGGCACCGCCAGCCGCCGTACCGCCGAACCTCACCGGCTCGTCTGTGCCCAGCGCCGTTGGTACCTGGTCGCATGGGACGTGGACCGGGCGGACTGGCGCACCTACCGCGTCGACCGGATCACCCCGACCCCGCCGCACGGCCCCCGGGTGGCCCCGCGCCGTCCTCCCGCCGAGGACCTGGCCGCCTATGTCTCCCGGGGCATCTCCCACGGCGTCTACGCGGAGCGGGCCACCGTGCTGCTGAAGGTCCCCGTCGAGCGGGCGGCCGAACGCGTCACGCCCTCGGTGGGGGTGCTGGAGGCCGTCGACGAGCACAGCTGTCTGCTGTACACCGGCGCCCACGGCCTCGATGTGCTGGCGATCCACATCGTGCTGATGGGCTTCGACTTCGAGGTGCGCGAGCCCGCA
Organism: Streptomyces sp. NPDC045899; assembly: GCF_056431485.1. Taxonomy (NCBI): domain Bacteria; kingdom Bacillati; phylum Actinomycetota; class Actinomycetes; order Kitasatosporales; family Streptomycetaceae; genus Streptomyces; species Streptomyces sp. NPDC045899. The sequence continues at coordinate 46,977 of NZ_JBWKKP010000030.1, read as the reverse complement.
CCTTTGATCGAGCACCTCCGCCGGATCCGGGACCGGCTGGACCGCGCCCTGGACTGACCAGGACTCCCGGTCAGCCGCCGCGCGGCTTCAGCTGCTGGTCCTTCTCCTGAGCCCGGCGCGCCACCTGCGGATGGTGCAGATCGAAGGCGGGGGACTCGGTGCGGACCTTGGGCAGCGTGGTGAAGTTGTGGCGGGGCGGGGGACAGGAGGTCGCCCACTCCAGCGAGCGGCCGAACCCCCATGGATCGTCCACCGTGACCCGCTTCCCGTAGGCGGCCGTGCGCCAGACGTTGTAGAGGAACGGCAGGGTGGACAGCCCCAGCAGGAACGCCCCGATGGTGGAGACGGTGTTGAGGGCCGTGAAGCCGTCCGCCGCCAGGTAGTCCGCGTAACGCCGGGGCATCCCCTCCACCCCCAGCCAGTGCTGCACCAGGAAGGTGGTGTGGAAGCCGGTGAAGAGCGTCCAGAAGTGGATCCTGGCCAGCCGCTCGTCCAGCAGTTTCCCGGTGAACTTCGGCCACCAGAAGTAGAAGCCCGCGAACATCGCGAAGACGACCGTCCCGAACACCACGTAGTGGAAGTGGCCGACCACGAAGTAGCTGTCGGTGACCTGGAAGTCGAGCGGGGGCGAGGCCAGGATGACCCCGGTCAGCCCGCCGAACAGAAAGCTCACCAGGAAGCCGACCGCCCACAGCATCGGTGCCTCGAAGGACAGCGAGCCGTACAGCATGGTGCCGATCCAGTTGAAGAACTTCACCCCGGTCGGCACCGCGATCAGGAACGACAGCAGCGAGAAGAACGGCAGCAGCACCGCGCCGGTGGCGAACATGTGGTGGGCCCAGACCACCATCGACAGCCCGGTGATGGCCATCGTCGCACCGATCAGCGTGACGTAGCCGAAGATCGGTTTGCGGGAGAAGACCGGGATGATCTCACTGATGATGCCGAAGAACGGCAGCGCGATGATGTAGACCTCGGGATGGCCGAAGAACCAGAACAGATGCTGCCACAGCAGGGATCCGCCGAACCGGGCGTCGAAGACCACCGCCCCGAACCGCCGGTCCGCCTCCAGCGCCAGCAGCGCCGCGGCCAGCACCGGGAACGCCATCAGGATCATGATCGAGGTGAAGAGGGTGTTCCAGGTGAAGACCGGCATCCGGAACATCGTCATCCCCGGGGCGCGCATCACCATGATGGTGGTGAGGAAGTTGACCGCGCCCAGGATCGTGCCGAACCCCGCCAGCGCCAGCCCCATGATCCACATATCGGCACCCACCCCGGGGGAGCGGACCGCGCTGTTCAGCGGGGCGTAGGCGGTCCAGCCGAAGTCGGCGCCGCCGCCGGGCACCATCAGACCGCACACCACCATCAGCCCGCCGAAGAGGAACAGCCAGTACGAGAGCATGTTCAGCCGGGGGAAGGCCACGTCCGGCGCACCGATCTGCAACGGCATGATCTCGTTGGCGAACCCGGCGAAGGTCGGGGTGGCGAACAGCAGCAGCATGATGGTGCCGTGCAGGGTGAACGCCTGGTTGTACGCCTCCTGGGAGAGCAGCTGGATCCCCGGCCGGGCCAACTCGGCCCGCATCACCAGCGCCAGCGCCCCACCGATCAGGAAGAAGCCGAACGATGTGATCAGGTAGAGATGGCCGATCTTCTTGTGGTCGGTGGTGGTCAGCCAGTCCACGACCACCCGGCCCCGGCGCGGCAACCGGACCCCGGCACCGGCCGGCGCCCGCGCGGTGTCCGTCGTCATCGAGGGCTCCCTCCGCGTTCCGGGGACCGGGTGCGACACGGCTTCCCGCCATGATCACCCGGTGGAGGTCCCGATCCGCGGAGGGCTGCCGAGCATCACTCCCCCGGGGGCAACAGCGGACCGAGTGGCCCAAGGTCCATATTGAGATCGGACGGCGCGATGCCGTAGCGCTCGCACAGCCCGCCCATCCGGTCCTCCAGCAGCATCAGCGTCAGCCCGATCCGCTCCTCCTGGTCCTCCGTCAGATCGCCCTGGTCCACCCGGCGCAGCGCCTGCCGCTCCATGAGTTGGCGCAGCAGCTCCACGACGGTCAGCACCAGCTTCATCAGATCGCGTTCGACGGTGTCCTGGTCCAGCTCCACCTTCCGGGTCACGGTTCCTCCCAGGGGGACGGCACGTTCTCGTTCACCGAGCTGATGAGCGCGCGCAGATCGATCCGGACGAGGTCGACGTCGGCGATCCGCAGGGTGAGATCACCGGTGATCACCACACCGCCCGCGAGCAGCCGGTCCAGCAGATCCACCAGGGCGATCTCCCGGTGGGCCAGGGGGCTCGTGGTCATCCGCCGGACCGCCCCCGCCGGTCCGCACCGGGCCCGCCGCCCCCACCGGCCGACGCCCCCGCGGTGTCCTCGCTGAACGGGGCGACGAAGGAGTACGGCACCCAGGGGCCGGTCAGCTCCAGCCGCACCCCGGCCGAACTCCGGACCAGCTCCTCCACCCGCTCGGCGAACGCGGGGCTCTCCTCACGCGGCAGCAGATACGCGGCGTTGAGCACATTGCGGTCGGACGCACCGGAGATCCGGCCGTCCTGCGGGGGATGCAGCCGGGCCTGCTCGGCAAGGACGCACAGCGCGTCGTGCACCTGCCGCGCACCGTCCTCGCTCCGCCCCCAGCGCTCCGCGGACGCCTGCCGTTCGGCCCGTCGCCTGCGCAGGTAGTCACGGCCGGAGACGGCGCCGGTGGGCGCGGCGGCCGGTTCGGCGGGCGGCGGCGGAGCGGCGTACACCTTCACGCCCCATTCGACCCGGCCGTCCAGCCGGTCCAGCGCCTCGGTGAACCGCTCCCGGCCGGTCTCGAGCATGCGCCGCAGGCCCTCCTCGCCGCGGCAGACGGTGGCCAGCCGGACCGGCACCACCCCGCTGTCCGCACCGGCCGCGTCCACCACACGGGCATGGGCGCGGGCGATCCGCTCCAGCCACTCCAGCTTCTCCAGCCGCTCCTTCAGTGGCCCCTCGTCGAACTCCCCGGCCGGTACCGGGCCCGCCACCACGGCGAGACCGAGGTGGACGACGGCGCGCACCGGTTCGCCCGCCACCCCGCGCACCCCTTCCAGGGCCGCGTCCAGCGTCCCGGTGTCGCGTACGACCGCGTAGGCGTACTGGAGTCCCTCCGCCCGCAGTGCTTCGGTCATCAGCCCTCTTCCCGCCCTTCCAGCTCGTCCCGGCGGGCGCGCGACGAGAGCGAGGGGTCGTGCTCCCACCAGTCGATGCCCATTTCCTTGGCCTTGTCGACAGAGGCCACGATCAGCCGCAGTTTGATCGTGAGCAATTCGATGTCGAGCAGATTGATACGGATGTCGCCCGCGATGACCACACCCTTGTCGAGCACCCGCTCCAGGATGTCGGCCAGATTGGCCCCGCTCTCGCCCCGGGCGGACAGCCCGCCCGGGGCGGGGCCGCGGGACGCCAGGGGGGAGCCGTAGGCGGTGGTGGTCATAGGGTCCCGTTCGCCCATCGGCGCGCCTCCTCCATCCGGTCGAGCAGCACGTCCTCCTGCCGCTCGAACTCCTCCTCGTCGATCAGCCCCTCGTCGAGCCGGGTCTCCAGGGCGATCAGCGCGCCCTGGATGTTCGCGGGGTTGTAGTACTCCCGCTCGGCCTGGGTGAGGAGCTGCCGGAGCGTCCAGCCGATCAGCAGCATCAGGAATCGACGAAGCTGTACGGCGGCAGCGGCCCGTTGACCCGGAGCTTCAGCCGGGGATGGGCCTTCTCCAGCCCGCTCACCGCCGAGAGCAGGGGGTCGGTGGCGTCCTTGGCCAGCAGGACGGACAGGCTGAGGAACCAGCCGCCGCTCTCCGGACCGGGACGCACCGCCTCGGCGGCGGGCGCCAGGGTCTCCTCCACGATCCGCGCGTCGCGCGTCTCCCGTGCCTGGACCGCGGCGGCCACCAGCTCGCCGAAGCGCACCCGGTCCTCGTAGGTGCCGCCGCCCGAGGCCCGGTTGGCCTCCGCCATCATCCGCAGCTCGGGCTCCTCCGAGAGCACCTGGTGCAGTACGGCGTTCTCGTCATGAACCGCCTTGACGTTGTACTCCACCCGGTCCGCGAGCCGGGACAGCTGTTCGTGGTAGCGGTCGGCGTGCTCGGACAGCACCGTGCGCACATCGTCGTCGCTGGTCGACACCGAGCCGAAGCGCATCGGCAGCACCGGATGGGCGTCGCCCACCTCGGCCAGCACATGCTGATGGGCCAGCAGATCACGGCGGCGCGGCTTGAGTTCGGCCGGGCAGTCGCTGACGATCGCGGACAGTTCGCCCTCGGTGAGCGCGCGGACCGGCAGCGGGGGGTCGCCGATACCGCGCAGCCGGTCGCCGAGGCCGGAGACCTCGCCCCGCGCGATGCCGTAGACGTAGGTGTTCACTCGGTCTCCTCCGCCTTCTTCGACGACGTCTTGCGGGTGGTGGTGCGGCGGCTGCGGCTGCGGGCGGGCTCCTCCTCACGCTCACGCTCATCGCCGCGGAGCGCCTCGGCGACGGTGCTGGCCGCCTTGCTGACCGTCTCGCCCGCGCCGGACAGCGCCCCCTTGGTCTTGCTGCGCGCGGCGCCCTCGGTGGCGCCGTCGAGGATCTCGGGGATACCGGGGGACTTGTTGGGGCCGGACTCCAGGTCGAGCCGGTTGCACGCCTCGGCGAAGCGCAGATAGGTGTCCACACTGGCCACCACGACCCGTACGTCGATCTTGAGTATCTCGATGCCGACGAGGGAGACGCGGATGAAGGCGTCGATCACCAGCCCGCGGTCGAGGATGAGTTCCAGGACGTCGTAGAGGCCACTGCTGCCGCCCCCGCCCCTGGACTGCTGTGCCGGGACTACGGTTGTCATGTCGTTTGAGTTCCTCTCGGCTCCGGGCGGCTGGCGTCCGGGTGGGCCCACGGCCCTCCGTACGGTCAGCCGCGGTCACTTCGCCCGCGCTCGTAGCGGCGGAGGCGGCGGTATCCGGTGAGCACGCCGTCCGGGTCGAGAGTCAGCTCGTACAGAGCCATCAGACTCATCGTCTCCGGTACCCGGGCCAGCTCCACCACTTCGGCGTCCAGCACCCATCCCTCCTCGGTCCGCTCCATCCGCGGCACCGATTCGGGAACGAGGCCCGTCAGCTCGGCGAGCTGGTCACGGGCTGAGCGCAGGAGTGCCACCGGAGTCATACCGTCGGCCGCCTTCTTCTTCTTGTCGCGGGTCTCATCGCGTGAGTCAGTCGAGTCAGTCATGTTCGCTCCGTGGTGCGGCGGGTACCGCGTGCGTCCCCGGGTAAACCTGACGGTTCGCTATCGGCGATTTGTGGTGGAATTGTGTGCTCCGGCTGCTTCCGGGTGGTGTCCGGGCGATGTTTATCCGTCTGCTGTTCCATTTGTTCGGCAGAGGGATCAGCGGAGAGATCGGAGAGCCCGCTTCCTATACCAGACCAGCGCCTTTGGCATCGGAAATCAGCGAAAACGGCCGCCCGCCCGAGAGCCGTCAACATGAGCCACGGAAGAGTGACAAAGTCGCGGACAAACCCGGGCGTGTTTTCTGTGACACAAGTGTGACGAGTGACGGACCCGGGGCGGATGAGGCAGTGCTCACCGTGATCCAGCTCTCGCTTTCCCGCCCCTTTGACGCCGCCTACGGTGGCTGTCATGGGACCTGTACCGAACCTTCCGGCCGAACCCGAGGACGACCTCGACAGCTATGTGGGACTCGATGCCGCGACCGCCGAGGACCGGGCGCGGGAGCGCGGCTGGACCACCGTGCGTAGGGTGCCGCCGGGCGCGATCATCACGATGGAGTACCTCTTCGGGCGTATCAACTTCGAGGTCGCCGAAGACGTCGTACGGCGCTGCTGGCGCGGCTGAGCCGGCCCCTGGTGCCCCGCGGGTCACCAGGGGCCCTTCCGCGGCACGACAGGACAACGGCCCCGGACGCTCTCGGTGGAGCGTCCGGGGCCGTCGTACGGGGTCTGCGGGGCGGGCGGGGAGGTCTGTGCGTACCGTCCCGCCCGGCCGGGCCGGGGGCTAGCCGCCGGTGGCGGTCGTCCGCCCGCGTCCCGTGGTGGAGCCGAAGGGTGTGGTGGCCGCGCGGGGCACCCGGTCGGAGTGCGGCGGACGGCGGCTGCCGCCCGGGGTGACCGGGGTCCGCTCGGACCGGGTGGTGTGCTGGTGCTGGCGGACCGGGTGGTGCTGACGGGGCTCGGCGATCCGCGCGGTGGGACCGGTCGGGCGGCCGTTCCCGGCCACGCCCACCGGCTCGCGCGGCGGCATTTCGTCGTCCCGGGCGGTCCGCGGGGTGGCGAGGGTGGATCCGGCCACCGGGCGCGCGGAGGGAACGCGGACCGGAACCGGCGCCTTGCCGCCGTGCTGGCGCAGCCGGTGCCACATCTCCAGCAGCAGCACCTCGGCGCGGTACATCACCGGCTCCAGCCAGGGCAGGGCCAGCAGCACCAGCACCCCGGCGGCCCAGCCCAGCACCACATCGCTCAGCCAGTGGGTACCGAGGTAGACGGTGGTCATGCCGACGCCGAAGGCGAAGCCCGTGGCGATCAGCGAGGCGATCCGGCGGGCCAGCGGCGTGGTCGCCAGATAGGCCAGTACACCCCAGGTGACCACGGCGTTCGCGGTGTGACCCGAAGGAAATATATCGCCGTTGGCCCACATCTCATTGGAGCCGACGGTGGTCGCGTAGTGCGGGCCGAGCCGTCCGAAGCCCAGCTTCACCGCACCCACGGTGAAGTTCAGCAGCAGCAGAGAGGTGCCGAGCACCAGCAGCGGCCGCATGGTGCGCTGCCGGTGGCAGCACCATCCCAGCCAGGCGGCGACCGCGACGGCGGTGGGGCCGCGCTGGCCCATGACCACGAAGTAGTCCAGGAAGGTGTGGAACTCCGGCCACTGCTTGTAGGGCCGGAACAGCATGACCTGCCAGTCCAGCTTCACCAGCCACGAGGTGGTGAGGACGCCGATGACCGTGGCCGCGTAGACCGCCAGCGTGGACCCGAGCAGCCAACGGCGGGTCCGGGTCATGCGCGGTCGCGCGAGATCGGTCGGGCGCTCCTCCGCCTCGGGGAGCTTCTCTTCGGTACGCACCTAATCGACGTTACATTGCGTGACAGGCGGGTTCGGTCGATCAGGTCGCTTTGTGATGACGATGTGATGTGGAGTTCGTCTCGTCGGCCGCTTATGAAGGTGCCATTCCGACGTAATCCACGAGGCCCCGGAAGTATTGCGCGCACAGCGTTCCTATCCGCGACCCGCGGGGCCTTTATGGAGTTCTTACAGCGGCGTTTATCGGTGATTGGCCGTGCCGTTCCCGCCCGTTTCCCGGGTGGCGGTCCCGCTGTCGCCCGGACCGGAGCGGGCTGATCAGGGCGGCCCCGAACCATGCAGCCAGAACGCCCCGTAGAGCGCGGAGCCCAGCCCAACCGAGCCCAGGATCAGCGCCGTACGCGCCGGACGGAGCCGGGCCAGCGCCAGCGCGAGCGGCAGCAGCAGCGGGAACGCCGGCATCAACAGCCGTGGTTTGGAGCAGAAGTAGCCCTTCGCGGTCAGCGCGAGCACCAGCACCGAGCCGCAGTACGCCAGCACCGGCAGCGGCTGGCCCTGCCGCACCCCGCGCGCGAACAGCCACAGCAGTGCCGCGACCCCGGTCAGCAGCGCCAGCCCGGCGGGGAACCCCGGGCCCGTCAGCATCCCGCCGATGAAGCCGGCGAAGGCGAGGCCCCCGTCGAAGCCGTTCCCCCAGCCGCTCTGGATCTCGAAGTAGCCGGTGGCGCTGCCGGTCTCGAAGCCGACCCACCCCACATAGGCGAGCCAGCCCAGCGGGGCCAGCACCACTCCGGCGAGCAGCTCGGGATCGGTGCGCCGGGCCCGCCGCCACCGGCCCCCGGGCAGCAGCTCCACGGCCGCGGCGAGCCACACCGCGGCGACCACCGCCGCCCCCACCGGCCGGGTGAGCCCCGCGAGTGCCGCGAGCGTGCCCGCCGCCAGCCACTGCCGGGTGAGCGTCGCGTAAACCGCCCAGGCGGCCACGGCCGTGAAGAGGGACTCCGAATAGGCCATCGACTGCACGATGCCGACCGGGAGCACTGCCCAGGCCACCACCAGCAGGGTTCCCACCCGGCGTCCGTGCAGCAGATCACCGACCGCGAAGATCCCCCACGCGGCCAGCAGCGAGGTGACACAGCTCACCGCCAGTCCGGCGCCGGCCGCGTCCAGCGGAGATATGGCCGAGATCACCCGCTCCAGCGCGGGCAGCATCGGGAAGAACGCCAGATCCGAATGGATCGAGCCATCCGGCAGCCGCAGTGTGTAGCCGTACCCCTGCTCGGCGATACGGGTGTACCAGAGGGAGTCCCAGCGGGCCGCGAGGAGCTGGTGGGGACTTCTGTCCGCCACCGCCCCCCAGATCGCCAGAACCGCCAGCCCGACCAGGCGCGTCCCCGCATACGCGAGCAGTGCCGGGGCGGCTCGGCGCAGCGCGGCGCGCAGAGTGCGGCCGGGCCGGGCGTCGTCGCCGCACGGCACGGCCGCGGCATGGTCGAGAGCAGTCACGGCGACGATTATCGAGCATGATCCGGACCGGTCGGGACGCCTGTGGACAACCGTGAGACGAACCACGGAAGGACATCCGGCCGCCACCTGTACGACACCGGAAGAAGGGGAGAAACGAGGGGACGAAAGGGGAACGGAGGGACGTACGCCGCCTTATCCGCCGCGGGGCCCGGATGCAACATGACCTGCGGCACACGGTCGGTGCGGCGACTCGCGTACCCTGACCTCTCACTCGCGCCTGCGCCACCGGGTCACCGGACGCGTCCCCACGACGTGACGTCTCCGCCCTCCCGGGCGGACCGCGAGCGCAAGACAGGGAGGTGCGTACATGTCCGGGACGACCACGGGCCGCGAACAGCGGACGGCGGGCGTTCCCCGGCAATGGCGCGGGACCGAAGCGGGCGGCGGTGCGAACCGCTGGGTCGTCCTGCTCGTGCTCTGCGTCAGCCTGCTGCTGGTGGCCGTCGATGCCACCGTGCTGCACGTCGCGGTCCCCGCCGTCACCGAGGACCTTCGCCCCGGCTCGATCGAGCTGCTGTGGATCGTGGACGCCTACCCGCTGGTATGCGCGTCCCTGCTGATCCTCTTCGGCACCCTCGGCGACCGCGTCGGCAGACGCCGGGTGCTGCTGCTCGGCTACGGGCTGTTCGGTGCCGCCTCGGCCCTCGCGGCCTTCGCGGACACCCCCCAGATCCTCATCGTGGCCCGCGCCCTGCTGGGCGTCGGCGGCGCGATGATCATGCCCGCCACCCTGTCGATCCTGCGCCAGGTCTTCCCCGACCGCCGCGAGCGCGCCCTCGCCATCGGCATCTGGAGCGCGGTGGCCGCGGTCGGCGCGGCCGCCGGCCCGCTGCTCGGCGGCTTCCTGGTCGAGCACTTCTGGTGGGGCTCGGTCTTCCTGATCAACATCCCGCTGATGGCGGTGGCCCTGCCGGTGGGCCGCTGGCTGCTTCCGGAGTCCACCGGTGAGCGCGACGGACCGTGGGACGTGCTGGGCGCCGTCATGGCGGCCGGCGGACTGTTCTGCGTGGTCTTCGGTGTGAAGCGGGTGGGCAGCGGCTTCGGTCTGCTGGAGCCGCTCACCGCGCTCCCGGTGGTGTGCGGTGTCCTGCTGCTGGTGCTCTTCGTCCGGCGTCAGCGGCGCCGGACGCATCCGCTGGTCGATCTCAATCTGTTCGCCCGTCCGGCCTTCTCGATCTCGGTCGGCTGTATCGTCCTGGCGCTGCTCGCGCTCGTCGGTCTGGAGCTCATAGCCGCCCAGTACCTCCAGCTGGTGCTGGGACTCACCCCGCTGGAGACCGGGCTGCGGCTGCTGCCGCTCACCTTCGCCGCGATGGCCGCCGGACTCGCGGGGTCCCGGATGCTCCAGGGGCTCGGCCCGCGCACCATGGTGGCGCTCGGCTTCGGGCTCACCGCCGCCGCGGTGCTCACCCTCACCGTCATGGGCCAGGCCGACCGGCCCGCGGTGCTCATCGGCGCCTTCGTCGTCCTCGGCTTCGGCCTGGAGATGACCCTCTTCGGTGCCTATGAGTCCATGCTCAACGAGGCCTCCGCGGAGTCGGCCGGTGGCGCCGCCGCCATCGGCGAGACCTCCTACCAGCTCGGCGCGGGTATCGGCATAGCGCTGCTGGGCAGCGTGATGAATGCCGCCTACAAGCCAGGCGTCTCCTCGGTCACCGGGGTGCCGCACCACGCCAGCGCCGACGCCGGGGAGTCGCTGGGCGCGGCCTACGAGGTCTCCCACGATCTCGGCGGGGCCGCCGGAGAAGCGCTGCGCGCCGCCGCCCGAGCCGCCTTCGTCCACGGACTGCACATCACGCTCGTGGTCAGCGCGGGACTGCTGCTGCTCGGCGCGCTGGCCGCGCTGCGGCTGCCGAAGACCATGGAGTGCGCGCCCGCCGAGGAGGTGTCCGCACCGGGTGCCGCCGCGGACGCGCCGGGCGGCGCGGACCGGGTGCAGGCCAAGGAGGCCCCGGCCCGCCGCGACCGCGCGGCCGTCGTGGGAGCCGACTCCACCGGCTGACCTGGCGCGGGGCCGCCCGGACGGGACCGAGTGGGTCTGGACGGCGGACGGGGCCCGGCCGTAGCGTCGGATCCGACACGGATGATCAGTCGGCCGTCGGGGCGGAGGACGCGCCCGGCGACCCGTGGACATCCGCCGCACCCCGCAGCACCATCCGCCGTACGCACCGGAGGCCGCTACCCATGTCCGCTGGCACCCTGCCGCCGTTCGACCCGAGCGATCCGCTGGGCATCGAGGACCTCCTCGGACCTGAGGACCTGGCGGTCCGCGACACCGTGCGGCAGTGGGCCGCCGACCGCGTCCTGCCGCAGATCGCCGACTGGTACGAGCGCGGCGAACTGCCCGGTATCCGTGAGCTGGCCCGTGAGCTGGGCTCGATCGGCGCGCTCGGGATGTCCCTGACGGGCTACGGCTGCGCGGGCGCCAGTGCCGTCCAGTACGGACTGGCCTGTCTGGAGCTGGAGGCCGCCGACTCCGGGATCCGCTCCCTGGTCTCGGTGCAGGGCTCGCTGGCGATGTACGCGATCCACCGCTTCGGCTCCGAGGAGCAGAAGCAGCGGTGGCTGCCGGGGATGGCCTCCGGCGAGATCATCGGCTGCTTCGGGCTCACCGAGCCCGACATCGGCTCCGATCCGGCCGCCATGCGCACCCACGCCAAACGGGACGGCTCCGACTGGGTGCTGACGGGCCGCAAGATGTGGATCACCAATGGCTCGGTGGCCGGGGTCGCGGTGGTCTGGGCCCGTACCGACGACGGCATCCGCGGGTTCGCCGTCCCCACCGACACCCCGGGCTTCTCGGCCCCCGAGATCAAGCACAAGTGGTCGCTGCGCGCCTCGGTCACCAGCGAACTGGTGATGGACGAGGTGCGGCTGCCCGCCGACGCGGTGCTGCCCGGCGGCACCGGGCTGCGCGGACCGCTGAGCTGTCTGAGCCACGCCCGCTACGGCATCGTCTGGGGTGCGATGGGCGCCGCACGGGCGTCGTTCGAGGCGGCGCTCGACTACTCCCGGACCCGGGAGCAGTTCGGCCGGCCGATCGGGGGCTTCCAGCTCACCCAGGCCAAGCTGGCCGATATGGCGGTGGAGCTGCACAAGGGTGTCCTGCTCGCCCACCACCTGGGCCGGCGGATGGACGCGGGACGGCTGCGTCCCGAGCAGGTCAGCTTCGGCAAGCTGAACAATGTGCGGGAGGCGATCGAGATCTGCCGCACCTCGCGGACCATCCTGGGCGCCAACGGGATCTCGCTGGAGTACCCCGTGATGCGGCACGCCACCAACCTCGAGTCGGTGCTCACCTACGAGGGCACCGTCGAGATGCACCAGTTGGTGCTCGGCAAGGCGCTCACCGGTCTCGACGCCTTCCGCTGAGCCGCGGGGCCTCCGGCCCGGGCGAGTGAGCCGAAGGGGCGCGACCCTGCCGAAAGGGAGAGCGCGCGGAGGCCGCGAGGTACGAGTGGCCGAGCACGGTCGACCGTCGGCAGGGGCTTCAGCGCCCCGGAGGCGAACCGAGCCCCTGAAAAAGGGGGCTCAGCTCTGGTTGAAGAAGCCGCCGATCGAGCGCTGGGCCTCACCGCTGACGATCTGGTAGTCCGCCGGGGTCAGCAGGAAGACGCGGTTGGCGACGCGCTCGATGGAACCGCGCAGCCCGAACGTCAGCCCCGCGGCGAAGTCGACGACGCGCTTGGCGTCGGCCGGCTCCATCGTCGTCAGGTTGACGATGACCGGGACCCCCTCCCGGAACAGCTCACCGATGCCCCGGGCGTCCCGGAAGCCGTCCGGGGTGACCGTGGCGATACGTGTGCCCTGGTCCTGCGCGGCCTGGTCGGCCACCCGCACGCGCGGGTCGGTCACCCAGGAGTCGCCGGGCTCGGGCCCCTCGGCGTAGTCGTCGTCGTAGTAGCGCTCGTCATCGCTGTCGTCGACGAGGCCAAGCCAGGCACTCGCCTTGCGTACCGATCCCATGGACGCCTCCTTTCGCTAACGGTGTGTACTGTCCGCCCCTCCATGGTCGTCCATGATGCGGATGGTGTGCCACGTGGATTGCGGCCGCACAGGGGATTCGTGACGTTACTGGTGCACAACGCCTGGCGCCATATCAGAGTTCCACCTGCTTACGGGGGCTGACGGAGTGCTGGGTAGACTCCGCCGGGCCGGACGGGTGACGTCGGGGACGTACGGGTGAACGGGGATCTTCGTGTTTGGCATTATCCGGCCTTGCCGCCATCGGCTGTCGGAAAACCTGCGGACCGAATGGATGGCGCATCTGTGCGGGTTGTGCCTCGCGTTGAGGGGTGATCACGGACAGTTCGCCCGGATCGCCACCAATTACGACGGTCTGGTGATCTCGGTACTGGTCGAGGCCCAGACCGGAGGCTCCGACGGCGGGCGGCGTACCGCGGGGCCGTGTCCGCTGCGCGGGATGCGCACCGCCTCCGTCGCCCAGGGCGAGGGTGCCCGGCTCGCCGCCACCGTCTCGCTGGTGCTGGCCTCGGCGAAGATGCGTGACCATGTGGAGGACGGTGACGGGGCGTTGGCGCGGCGGCCGGTCGCCGCCGCCGCCCGCCGGGTCGCCGCCCGCTGGGACCGGGCCGGGGCGCGCAGCGGCGCCGAGATCGGCTTCGATACGGCCGTGCTGCTCGACGCGGTCGGCCGACAGGGCGGGATCGAGGGCGAGGCCGGGATCGGCACCTCACTGCTCACCGTCACCGAGCCGACCGAGACCGCGACGGCGGCGGCTTTCGGCCATACCGCGATCCTGGCCGGGCGGCCGGAGAACCGGGCCCCGCTGGAGGAGGCCGGACGGCTCTTCGGACGGCTGGCCCATCTGCTGGACGCGGTGGAGGACCTGGCCGAAGACGCCGAGACCGGTGCCTGGAACCCGATCGCCGCCACCGGCGCCGACCTCGCCGATGTGCGCAGGCTCTGCGACGACGCGGTGCACGGGGTGCGGCTCGCCCTCCGGGACACCCGGTTCGCGAGCAAGGGCTCGGGCAGACTGGCGCATGTGCTGCTGGCGCACGAACTGCCGCGCGCGGTGGACCGCGCCTTCGGCACCACCGGCTGTGCGCACACCACCGACGGCGCGCCCCCCGGGTCCGGTGCGCCGGAGCTCGAGATGCTCGGCCTCGAGGGATCCCACGGGGCGCCGCCCCCGCAGTCGCCGTGGATCAACAACCCGCACGGACCCGGCGGCGCGCCGCCGGAGCCGCCGAACCGGGGTCGGCGGCGCGGGCTGATAGCCGGCTGCGCGGTGTGGGCCGGGCTCTTCTGTACCTGTCAGGTGTGCTGCAAGGACCCGTACCACGACCCGTGGACGGGGGAACCGCGCGAAGGGCTGTGCCACAAGTGCGATGACTGCTCGGACTGCTGTGATTGCTGTGACTGCTGCAGTTGCGACTGTGGCTGCTGCGACGGTTGCGATTGCGGGTGTGACTGCGGCTGTTGAGGAACAGCGAGCGCGAGGGGAGGGGAGCGCTGAAGCGGGGGTGAAGACGCGTGAGAACGCGGGCATACAGGGCCACATCGGACAGGACGTGCGATGGGCGGGTGAAGCCTCCCGAAGGCAGCGGAGGCGGGCGATCAGCCCGAACAGGACGACGACCACACCCGACCGAAGTCGATGTGGTCGCGGGTGACCAGTCGCTGCCATGAATGCATGCGCCAAGTGGAGCAGCGTTCCGGCTGTGCGTCAACTGCGGTGAGACGCGGTGCTCACAGTTCGGACAGCCTTGACAACCGGCCGTAGGGACACCTTAATCTCGGCGCCAGGCCGTGCTGAGGGGCGCGGCCGGGTGTGAAGGCCCGCGTTGAGTTCGCTCGAAGAACTCACGGAGCCTTGCGTATGTCCGCGATCCCGGACTTTCCCTCCCGACCACCCCGAAGCCCCCACTCGGCCCTTTCCTCCCGGCCGTCCCGGCCGTCCACCCTGGTCATCGTCGGTGCGGGCCCGCGCGCCACCGGACTGGTGGAACGGCTCGCCGCCAACGCCCCCGAGCTGTACGGGGACGGCGCACCGCCCTTCGCCGTGCACCTGGTCGATCCGTACCCGCCCGGTGGCGGCCGCATCTGGCGCCCCGACCAGTCCCCGCTGCTGTGGATGAACTCCCTGGCCGAGGACGTCACGATGTTCACCGACGCATCGGTGGAGGGCGAGGGGCCGGTCCGCCCCGGGCCCTCCCTCGCCGAATGGGCCGCCCGGCTCCGTGACGGCGACCTCCCCGACGGCCCGACCGGCACCGTCCCGCCCGAACTCGCCGCCGAGGCCGCCGCGCTGACCGGTGGCAGCTTCGCCACCCGGCGGCTGCAGAGCGCCTATCTGCGCTGGGTGTACGAGCGCGCGGTGGCCGCCCTGCCGCCCGGGGTCACCGTCCATGAGCACCGGTTCCGCGCGGTGCGGATCACCGGTCCGCGCGACGGACGCCAGCAGGTGTGGCTGGAGGGCCGGGCCACCCCGATCACCGCCGACGCGGTGGTCCTCGCCCTCGGCCACCTCGACGCCGAACCCGACGCCGAACAGCGGGCGCTCTCGGCGTTCGCCGCCGAGTACGGACTGGTCCACCTCCCGCCGGAGTTCACCGCGGACAGCGGGCTGGACGTGCTGCGCCCCGGTGAGCCGGTGCTCGTCCGCGGCCTCGGGCTGGCCTTCGTCGACCTGATGGTGCTGCTCACCGAGGGCCGCGGCGGACGCTACGAACGCGGCCCGGCCGGGGAGCTGAGGTACCGGCCCTCGGGGCGGGAACCCGTGCTGCACGTCGGATCGCGCCGTGGCGTCCCCTACCACGCCAAGATCGGCTATCCGCTGGACGGTGAACGGCCCCCGGTGCCGCGCTTCTTCGGCCCCGCCGAGGTCGACGCGCTGCTGCGGCTCCCCGGCGGGCCCGACTTCCGGCGTGACATCTGGCCGCTGATCGACAAGGAACTCGGATACGCCCACTACCACCGGCTGTTCACCGCCCACCCCGAGCGCACCACCCTGGAGTGGCGGGTCTTCGAGGAGCGGTACGCCGCCCGCCCGCCCGCCGACCCCGCTCTCGCCGCACTGATCGCCTCGGCCGTACCCGATCCGGCGGACCGGCTCGACCTCGACGCCCTGGACCGTCCGCTGGCCGGGCTGCGGTACCCCGACGAGGAGGCGCTGCAACAGGGGCTGCGCGGATATGTCGAGGCCGACCTGGCCCGCCGCCATGACCCTGGGCACAGCCCCGACCTGGCCGTCTTCCTCGCCCTGCTCTCCGCCTACGGGCAGCTGATCCGGCTCGGCGACACCGGCGGCTGGTGGCACGGCTTCTTCAGCCACCTCGCCTCCGGCCCGCCCGGACCGCGGCTGGAACAGCTCCTCGCGCTCTCCCGCGCCGGAGTCGTCCGCTTCCTCGGCGCCGGGCTGACCGTGACCACCGACCCCGGGCGCGGGGTGTTCCGGGCGGCCGGCGACAGCCTGCCCGGACACACCGTCGAGGCCCGTGCCCTGGTCGAGGCCCGGCTGCCGGAACCCTCCGTTGAGCGCAGCCGCGATCCGCTGCTGCGCTCCCTGCACCGCGACGGCGCGGCCGCCACCCCGGCCGGACTGCTCGCCGTCAGCCCCGACGACGGCCGGGTCCTGGACCGGGCCGGACGTCCGCATCCACGCCGCTTCGCCCTGGGCCCGCACACCGACGCCCGCGCCTCCGGCGCCTTCGCCCGGCCGCGCACCAACGCGCCCGCGTTCCGCCAGAACGACGCGACCGCCCGGGCCCTGCTGCGCTGTCTGCGCGAACTGGCCCACAGCGCCCCGCTCAGCGCCTGAGCGCGACCGGCCCGCCCCTTCCCGCTCGCCCCTCCCGAAGGACCCCCGTGTCTCTGACCTCCGATCCACCCCTGAAGACCGCGCCCGAACCCACCCCGGCCGAGGACTACTCGGCGCTCAAGGTCGTCCCCGTACGCCACCCCTGGCGCTGGGTCGCGGTCTCCGTCACCGCCGTCCTGGTCGCACAGTTCGCCCACGGCCTGGTCACCAACCCCGGCTGGGAATGGGAGGTGTTCGCCCGGTTCTTCGCCACCGAGACCATCCTCAAGGCGGTCTGGATCACCATCCAGCTCACCTTCTACGGCACCGCGCTGGGCTTCGCCCTCGGTATCGTGCTGGCCTTCATGCGGCTGTCCGCCAGCCCGTTCCTGAAGTCGGTGGCGTTCACCTACATCTGGGCGTTCCGCTCCATCCCGCTCATCGTCCAGCTGCTGTTCTGGTTCAACCTCACCTACCTCTACCAGCGGCTGGACTTCGGCATCCCGTTCGGCCCCGGCTTCTTCTCCTTCGACACCGCGGGCCTGGTCGGCGCCATGAGCGCGGCGGTCCTCGGACTCGCCCTGCACCAGGCGGCCTACGCCGCCGAGATCGTGCGCGGGGGAGTGCTGGCCGTCGACGCCGGACAGCTGGAGGCGGCGGCCGCACTCGGCATCCCCCGACTGCGCCAGCTCCGCAGGATCGTGCTGCCGCAGGCGATGCGCTCGATCCTGCCCAACGCCGCCAACGAGGTCATCTCCCTCTTCAAAGGCACCTCGATCGTCTCGGTGATGGCCATCGGTGAACTCTTCTACCAGGTGCAGGTCGTCTACGGCCGCAACGGCCGGGTGGTACCGCTGCTGATGGTGGCGACCGTCTGGTACATCGTCCTGACCACCGTGCTCTCCGTCGCGCAGTACTACGTCGAGCGCCACTTCTCCCGGGGAGCCACCCGATGACCGCCATGGTCGACATCCGCTCCGTCCACAAGAGCTTCGGAACCCTGGAGGTGCTGCGCGGGATCGACCTCCAGGTGCGCGCCGGAGAGGTGGCCGTCGTCCTCGGACCGTCCGGCTCCGGCAAGTCCACGCTGCTGCGCACCATCAACCACCTGGAGAAGGCGGACAGCGGGTGGATCAGCGTCGGCGGCTCACCGGTCGGCTACCGCCGCCAGGGCAACCGGCTGTACGAGCTGCGCGAACGCGAGATCCTCCGGCAGCGCACCCGGATCGGCTTCGTCTTCCAGAACTTCAACCTCTTCCCGCACCTGACGGTGCTGGAGAACGTCATCGAGGCACCCCTCTCCGCGCTGCGCCGCCCCCGGAAGCAGGCCGTGGCGGCCGCCGGGACGCTGCTGGCCCGGGTCGGTCTCGCGGACAAGGCGTCCGCCTACCCCCGACAGCTCTCCGGCGGACAGCAGCAGCGGGTGGCCATCGCCCGCGCGCTCGCCCTGGAACCGGAGCTGCTGCTCTTCGACGAGCCGACCTCCGCACTCGACCCCGAGCTGGTCGGTGAGGTCCTGGACGTCATCAAGGATCTGGCCCACCAGGGCACCACCATGGTCGTGGTCACCCATGAGATCGGCTTCGCCCGCGAAGTGGCCGACACCGTGGTCTTCATGGACGACGGCCGGATCGTCGAGCAGGGACGGCCGTCCGAGGTGCTCGACCGCCCGCGCGAGACGCGCACCAAGGCGTTCCTCTCCAAGGTCCTGTGACCTCCCGCCCCCCGGTACACCCCGACCATCCCCGTATGTCCCGTATCCCGCACACCCCCGCAAGGAGCATCCCGTGAAGACCCGTCGCACCCTCGTCACCGCCGTCGCCGTCACCCTCGCCTCGACCCTGCTCGGCGCCTGCGGCAGCGGTGACGCCCAGCAGACCGTCGGGGCCGGGGGCAAGCGGGGCGGACAGCTCAACATCGGCCCTGACCAGCACCGCGTCAGAGGTAAGAAGGTGGCCGCCATCGCCGCCGAGCTGCCCGCAGCGATCCGTGAGCGGGGCACACTGCGGGTCGGCGGCAGCGCGGACGCCGCCGCGCCGCTCGGCTTCTACGCCACCGACGACAAGACCCGCATCGGCTCCGAGATCGACCTCGCCACCCTGGTCGCCGACACCCTCGGCCTCAAGGTCGACTTCCAGGCGGTCTCCTGGGAGAACCTCTTCGTCGGCCTGGACAGTTCCAGGTTCGACGCCGTGTTCTCCAATGTGACCGTCACCGAGGAGCGCAAGGAGAAGTACGACTTCGCCACCTACCGGCTGGACGACCTCGCCTTCGAGGCCAAGAAGGGCACCCCGTGGCGGGTGAAGGGGCCGAAGGACGTGGCGGGGAAGACCGTCGCCGTCTCCTCCGGCACCAACCAGGAGAAGATCCTGGTCGACTGGAGCAAGGAGAACGAGAAGGCGGGCCGGAGGCCGGTCGGCATCACGTACTTCCAGAAGGACACCGACTACTACCTCGCCCTCCAGTCCGGGCGGATCGACGCCTATCTCGGCCCCCACCCCACCTCCGCCTACCACGTCGCCTCGGCCGGTCGAACACAGATCGTCGGCACCCTCTCGGGCGGCGGCGACGCGGTGCAGGGCAAGATCGCCGCCACCACCAAGAAGGGCAGCGGACTGGTCGGTGCCTATGCGGCGGCCATCGACCACGTCATCGACGACGGTTCGTACGCCAAGGTGCTGAAGCGCTGGGGACTCGCCGGCGAGGCGGTCGAGAAGTCCGAGATCAACCCGCGCGGCCTGCCGAAGCAGTGACCGTCCACCCCGACCGAGGAAGGCCCTGACCATGGCCCCATCCACCGGCCCCCTGCACCTGGCCGCCGCCGTCGACGGCACCGGGAGCTACACGGCGCCGTACTACGTCGAGCTCGCGCGTCTCGCCGAGCGCGGCACGCTCGACTTCATCACCCTGGACGACTCGTTCGGCCCCCCGGGGGAGGGGCCGGGCCGGCCCGACGCACTCGCCGTCCTGGCGCGCGTCGCCCCGGCCACCGAACGGATCGGACTGGTGCCGACCGTCACCACCACGCACACCGAACCGTTCCATGTCTCCTGTGCCGTGGCCACCCTGGACTGGGTGAGCCGCGGCCGGGCGGGCTGGACGGTCGGGGTGTCGGCGACCGAGGCGGAGGCGCGGCTGGTGGGCCGGCGCCCCGCCGCCCCCGCGGCCGAACTGTGGGCCGAGGCGGGCGAGGTGGCCGATGTGGTGGCGCGGCTCTGGGACAGCTGGGAGGACGACGCGGAGATCCGCGACATCGCCACCGGCCGCTTCATCGACCGCGACAAACTGCACTACGTCGACTTCGAGGGCGGCCACTTCCGGGTGCGGGGCCCCTCCATCGTCCCCCGGCCGCCGCAGGGCCACCCGGTGGTGGCCGTCGACGCCACCGACCCCGTCACCCGGGACACCGCCGCCCGCCACGCCGATGTGGCGTTCGTCCGGGCCACCACCCCGGACGCGGCGGGCCGGATACGCGACGAACTGCGGCTGCGCGCGGGGGAGTCGGGCCGGGATCCGGGCGCGCTCACCGTGCTCGCCGCCGTCACCCTGGACCTGTCGGACGGTGAGTACGCGGCCGGGCCGGGCCGTGCGCAGGGCCCGTTGACCGCCGTGGACGACCGGCCGCCGCTGTACCGCGGGGGACCGGTGGACCTCGCGGACCTGATCGCCGGATGGCACACCGCCGGGGCCGTGGACGGCTTCCACATCACCCCCGCCGCACCGCCCGGCGATCTCGAACGGTTCGTCAACGGCACCGTGGCACTGCTCCAGCACCGCGGACTGTTCCGCACCTTCTACCCCGGTACGACGCTCCGGGAGCACCTGGGGCGGCCGCGCCCCGCCAACCGCTACGCCCTGGCGAGGGAGGGAGCCCGGTGAACGACACGAGCGGCCCCGGCCGGCAGATCCATCTGGCCGCGCACTTCCCGGGGGTGAACAACACCACCGTATGGGCCGGCCCACTCGCCAGCCCGGCCACCACCCCTGGCCGATGCGCTTCGCGCGACCTCTCTCTCGGCAGCCAGATCGACTTCTCCTCCTTCGTCCATCTGGCGCGCACCGCCGAACGCGGGCTGTTCGACTTCTTCTTCCTCGCCGAGGGGCTGCGGCTGCGCGAGCACAACGGCCGTATCCACGATCTCGATGTGGTGGGCAGGCCGGAGTCGCTCACCGTGCTGTCCGCGCTGGCGGCCGTCACCGAACGGCTCGGCCTGGCCGCCACCGTCAACGCCACCTTCAACGAACCGTATGAACTGGCCCGCCGGCTGGCCTCCCTGGACCATCTCAGCGGGGGCCGCGCCGCCTGGAACGTCGTCACCTCCTCCGACGCCTTCACCGGTGAGAACTTCCGGCGCGGCGGCTATCTGGACCGGGCCGACCGCTACACCCGGGCCGCCGAGTTCGTGGCCACCGCGCGTGAGCTGTGGGACTCCTGGACGCCCGGGGGCACCCCCCGGCCGTTCGCGCACCACGGTGAACACTTCGGTATCGAGGGGCATTTCGGGGTGGCGCCCGCGCCGCAGGGCCATCCGGTGGTGATCCAGGCCGGGGACTCCGACGAGGGCCGGGAGTTCGCCGCCTCCGCCGCCGACATCATCTTCACCCGGCACGGCACCCTGGAGGCGGGCCGTGCCTTCTACGCCGACGTCAAACGGCGGCTGACGGCCTACGGCCGGGCCCCGGAGGATCTGAAGATCATGCCCGGGGTGACCTTCGTCCTCGGCGACACCGCGGCCGAGGCCCAGGAGCGGGCCGCGGAGATCCGGCGGCAGCAGGTCTCCCCGCAGACCGCGCTGCTCACCCTGGAGCAGATCTGGGGGGTGGACCTGTCCGGCCACGACCCCGACGGCCCGCTTCCGGACATCGACCCGGACCCCGGCTCCCAGCGCTCCCAGGGCCGGGTGCGGCATGCCGATCCGCTGGCGGTGGCGGCGAAGTGGCGGGCCCTCTCGGAGGAGAAAGGGCTGTCCATCCGGCAGACCGTCATCGAGACGACCGGCCGGCAGTCCTTCATCGGCACCCCGGAGGCGGTCGCCGCCGAGATGGCCGCTTTCGTACGGGGGGACGCGGCCGACGGCTTCATCCTCGTCCCGCATCTGACCCCCGGCGGACTCGATGACTTCGTGGACCGGGTGATCCCGCTGCTCCAGGAGCGCGGGGTGTTCCGCACCGCGTACACCGGCCGGACACTCCGCGACCACCTGGGGCTTCGCCATCCGGGAGAGGAGCGCTGAGGGGTTCCGCGCGGGCCGGGACACCGGAGCGCACCAGGGTCCGCGCGGTGGCGGGGAGCTCGGCGGAACCTGAGGGTCCGTAGCCGCGTCCTCAGGGATACCCAGGGGATGGGTGCACCGCCCCGGTGGCCGGAAGCCGCCGGGGCCATGTGCCGGGCGGCCGCTGACAGTTACACGTTTTCTCTTGCGCGCCGAGGGTGATGGCCCGAATACTTCGGGAAGCGCTTGTCAGGAACACGTCGGAAATTCCCGTTCGACGTGATCATTGACTGCGCCTCACGGGCCTGCCCACCCAAGCGGACCCCCGATTCCCTCGGAGGAAGAGTTGAGGATCAAGCGCACTGCCCCCCACGGCACCCAGGCGAGACGTATGGTCCTGATCGCCGCCACCTCGGCGCTGGTGGCCGGAACGGCACTCGCCGCCCCCGCCGCCTACGCCGGAAGCGACAAGGCCACCACGTTCGGCGCGACAGAGGTCAGGGCGGCGAGCGACGCCGTTCTCGAGGCCGATGTCGCGGGCACCGCCTGGTATGTCGACAAGGCGACCAACACCCTCGTGGTCACCGCCGACAGCACCGTCTCCGCGAGTGAGATCGCCAAGATCAAGGACGGCGCCGGTGCGAGCGCCGACGCGATCGAGGTGAAGCGCACCCCCGGCAAGATCAACAAGCTGATCTCCGGTGGCGACGCCATCTACGCCAGCAGCTGGCGCTGCTCCCTCGGGTTCAACGTCCGCAACAGCAGCGGAGCCAACTACTTCGTCACCGCGGGTCACTGCACCGACGGCGCGGGCACCTGGTGGTCCAACTCCGGACACACCACCACCATCGGCCCCACCGCCGGGTCCAGCTTCCCGACCAATGACTACGGTCTGGTCCGGTACAGCGGCTCGGTCAGCCCGTCCGGCACCGTCGGAGGCCAGGACATCACCCGGGCCGCCAACCCGACCGTCGGCCAGACGGTCACCCGGCGCGGCAGCACCACCGGCACCCACAGCGGCCGGGTCACCGCGCTGAACGCCACCGTCAACTACGGCAACGGCGACGTCGTCTACGGCATGATCCAGACCACCGTCTGCGCCGAACCCGGCGACAGCGGCGGTCCTCTCTACTCCGGGTCCACCGCCCTCGGCCTCACCTCCGGCGGCAGCGGCAACTGCTCCACCGGCGGGACCACGTTCTTCCAGCCGGTCGTCGAAGCGCTGAACGCCTACGGGGTCAACGTCTACTAGACCGGCCGACCCCCGGCGTGACGACCTTCACCGGTCCGTTCCCCCCTCGCCGTCATCGGCATGCCGACGGCCGCCCCTCACCGGTCGCCGGCATACGGCGAAGGAGCCCCCGCCCGGAGTGCCGGCGGGGGCTCCCCCCTGTTGTCGAGCCGGACTATCGTGGACATTAATACCCCGGATGGGGCATTGGTCGTGATACGGACGGCAGGTGGCCGTGATGATCGATGCGCTGGTGACAGTGGTCGTGGTACTGGCCTGTCTGGGTGCGGTCTGCGCCCTGGCGGCGGCCCGTGTGGTCAAGCAGTACGAACGGGGGGTGGTCTTCCGGCTCGGGAGGCTGCGGTCGGGTATCCGGGGCCCGGGGTTCACCATGATCGCCCCGGTCTTCGACCGGCTGCACAAGGTGAACATGCAGATCGTGACGATGCCCGTGCCCGCGCAGGAGGGCATCACCCGGGACAATGTGACGGTCCGGGTGGACGCGGTCGTCTACTTCAAGGTCGTGGACCCGGCGGAGGCGATCATCGCGGTGGAGGACTACCGTTTCGCCGTCTCCCAGATGGCCCAGACCTCACTGCGCTCGATCATCGGCAAGAGCGATCTGGATGATCTGCTCTCCAACCGGGAGAAGCTCAACCAGGGCCTCGAGCTCATGATCGACAGCCCGGCGGTGGGCTGGGGTGTCCATATCGACCGTGTCGAGATCAAGGACGTATCGCTGCCGGAGACCATGAAACGGTCGATGGCCCGGCAGGCCGAGGCCGACCGGGAGCGCCGCGCCCGGGTCATCAACGCCGATGCGGAGCTCCAGGCGTCCAAGAAGCTGGCCGAGGCCGCCGCCCAGATGTCCGAGACCCCGGCCGCGCTCCAGCTGCGGCTGCTCCAGACCGTGATGGCGGTGTCGGCGGAGAAGAACTCCACGCTGGTGCTGCCCATCCCGGTGGAGCTGCTGCGGTTCCTGGAGCGGGGACAGGAGAAGGAGCGGCCCCTGACGGCCGGGCGTACGGAGCGGAAGCCGGAGGGTGCCGCCGGGGCGGAGACCGCCGCCGATTCCGCTGCGCCCCGCGCGGTGACGGAGGAGCGGTCCGCGCGGCCGGTGCCCACCCTCACCGAACGCGAACCGGAGCCGAGGCCCACCGTGGAGCGCTGACCTCGGAGGTTCCGTACCCCCCGGCCGGTGATCGACATCCGCTGGGATAGTGTCCTGCCCGCGCACCCCTTCGGTGCGCGGGCTTCGTCATGCCGGTTCCGGTACGGCGCCGGTTTCGATTCCGGCACCGGAGCACCTCGTGTCGGGCACATGACCGCCCCGTAAATTTCACAGCCCGGACGTGAACCTGCCCTTGTGCGGCCCCGGAGCCCCTGGGAATACTCGGCGGCGAAGTTGGCATGGACGCGCCGTGAACGGGCGGACGCGCCCTGCCACCCGCCTTCCGGGCCCGGCACCCCACTGCCGCTATCGGGCCCAACCCCCCACTGGAGGTTCTGAGTTGAAGCACCGCCGCATACCCAAGCGTCGCGTCGCCATCGCCGGAGCCGGTATCACGGCCCTCGTCGCCGCGGGGCTCACCCTGCAGAGCGCCAACGCCGCCCCCGGTGACCAGCCGGACCCCCTGTCGGTGAAGGCCGCGGGCAAGCTGGCCCACGGTCTCGTCTCCTCGCTGGGCGATGACTCCGCGGGGGCCTACTACGACGCCCGGGCCGAGAAGCTCGTGGTCAACGTGGTGAACGACACCGCCGCCGACAAGGTCCGCGCGGCCGGGGCCGAGGCCAAGGTGGTCAAGTACACCCTCGCCCAGCTGAACTCGGCGCGGACCACCCTCAAGGACAAGGCCACCCTGCCCGGTACCGCGTGGTCGGTGGACCCCAGAACCAACAAGGTCGTCGTCACCGCGGACCGCACCGTCAAGGGCGGCGCGCTGGACAAGCTGACCGAGGTCACCGACGGGCTGGGTGACAAGGTCGAGGTGAAGCGGTCCAAGGGCACGTTCTCGACCTTCATCGCCGGTGGCGACGCCATCTGGGGTGACGGCGGACGCTGCTCGCTCGGCTTCAACGTGGTCAAGGACGGTCAGCCGTACTTCCTGACCGCCGGCCACTGCACCGAGTCGATCAAGAGCTGGTCGGACTCGCAGGGCGGCGAGGAGATCGGGGCCAACGAGGGAAGCTCCTTCCCCGGCAATGACTACGGCCTGGTCAAGTACACCAAGGACACCGAGCACCCGAGCGCGGTGAACCTCTACAACGGCAGCACCCAGGCCATCGCCAAGGCGGGCGACGCCACGGTCGGCCAGAAGGTGCAGCGCAGCGGCAGCACCACCCAGGTGCACGACGGCGAGGTGACCGCCCTCGACGCCACCGTGAACTACCAGGAGGGCACGGTCGAGGGGCTCATCCAGACCACCGTCTGCGCCGAGCCGGGCGACAGCGGCGGCGCGCTCTTCGCGGACGACACCGCGCTGGGCCTGACCTCCGGCGGCAGCGGTGACTGCTCCGGCGGCGGCGAGACGTTCTTCCAGCCGGTTCCGGAGGCGCTGGACGCGTACGGCGCCTCGATCGGCTGACCGGCCGGTCCCGCGACCCGGGCGCCCGGTGCGGGGGCGTAGGGTCGCACCGAGAACAGAGGCCCCCCGGACACCCGTGGACGGTGTCCGGGGGGCCTCCCCTGTGTCCGCGGCCGGTCAGGCCGCGTTCACCGGTGCCGCGTCGTGCGGCACTGCGTTCGGTGGTGCGTGGTGCGGTGGTGCGTCGTACGGGGTCGCGCCGCTCTGTCGCGCGCCGCTCAGAACCCGAAGACCTGGGTGGTCACGGCGTCCCGCTGGCAGTTGTTCGCGAAGGTGTGCTCGTACGAGACCCGGCGGCCGTCCCAGACCCCGGTGGCGGTGACCGTCACCGGCCGCCATTCCTTGGTGCAGATCCGGCCCGGCTCCGCCGACAGCGTCAGCGAGTTGAAGGCGCCGTCGACGGTGCGCAGTTCGGCGCACGCCTTGGCGGCGGCCGGGTGGGTACCGGAGGCGGTGGGCTGACAGCTGAGCGTCACCGCCCGCTGTACGTCGGCCGTCGCCGCGTCCGCGCCGTAGCCGACGGTGAGGACCATCGCAGAGGCCGGGTACAGGCTGTCGGGCTGCGCGGGCGCGGCGTTCGCCGTACCGCTCGCACCGATCCCCAGCGCGGCGCTCAGGGCCACGGCGGCCCCCAGACCGATCGCCCCTGTGGTCTTCCGCATTTCGAACGCTCCCTAGCTCGTGGTTTCAGATACCGGACGGAGTTCTACGCCGTGCGCGTCGGGAACGCATGTCGATCGAACACTTCCGGTCGCTATACGTAGTCATTCGGTGGCTTATTGTCGCGTGCGGAGGGTGTCGCTCCGTGGAACGCCGCGTATCCGGCGGATGCGCGGAGGGCGGGACGGGTCGATGGGCGTACGCCCGGCGCGGAGGTGTCCGGAGTGTCCGCCGGTTCCTGAACTACATGGTCAGAGCAGTCGTATGGGATCAGGCAGGGCCATATGGGGCAGGGAGTGATGATCCGTCCGTCGGTTACCGGTGAGTGTGGGGCCCGAGGGGCGGGTGAGTGAGTTCCTGCCAGCGCAAGGTGACCGGCGGGCGGGTGCTCAAACGGCCTCCGGCGGCCGGAACGGTGGTGTACAGCGCGGGGTCAGCTGTCCAGATCGCGGCTCAGGGGGCCGGTCCGGTGGCTCCATCCGTACGCCCGGCCGGCCCGCAGCCGCACCACCAGCCGCCGGTCGGCGACCATCGCGGCGCGGAACTCCTCCCAGTCCGGATGCTCGCCCTGGACGGCGCGGTAGATCTCGACCAGTTCGTCGACCGTGGCGTCGTGCGGGTCGGTGGCCACCGGGGTCAGCTCGGCGTCGCCCTCGGCCACCAGATAGGAGGTGCGGTCGTCGCTGGTGACATAGAAGCTGGCGCGCGGATCGCGGCGCAGATTGCGGGTCTTGGCGCGGTCGTCGGTGACCGAGACGCGGATCAGGCGGGCGGCCGGGTCATAGGTGAAGGCGACGTTCGACAGCTGGGGTCTGCCGTCGCGCTTGAGGGTGACCAGTGTGCCGGTGCGCTGCTCCCGCAGCAGCCCGAGCGGGGCGTCCTGGGAGGGTGCGCTGGAATCCCCGGGTCGCTCGGTCATAAGGATCAAGCGTAGGGCGCGGACCGCCGGTTCTCCTGCTGCGACACGCGGGATGTAGGGGCGTTTTGCATGCTTATGGTGTATATGGAAGGGCCGTCGAACCGACTCGCACGCTTGTTCGAGAATGGGGTTATGGTGGGGCGTGGGACGAACAGGGTCGGTCAGGGGGTGTGGGCAGCGGGAGGTGCGGATGTCAGGCTTCACGCATCTGCACACCGCGTCCGGATTCTCCATGCGGTACGGGGCCGCGCATCCGGAGCGGCTCGCGGAGCGCGCCGCCGAGCGCGGTATGGACGCGATCGCGCTGACCGATCGCGACAGCCTCGCCGGAGCGGTGCGGTTCGCCCGCGCCTGCGGGGCCGCGGGGGTGCGCCCGCTCTTCGGGGTGAACCTGGCCGTCCGGGCGGAACCCCCGGAGCCGGGGCGTACGGTCCGGCGCCGTACCCCGGTGCGCGGCGGGGCGTTCATCGATGAGTCCGCGCCCCGTGTGGTCTTCCTCGCCCGGGACGGCGCGGCCGGATGGGCCGCGCTGTGCGGTCTGGTCTCCGCCGCCCACGCCGGGCCCGGCCACTCCGGCTCCGCCCGTGCCCATGACGACGGACCGCCGCTGTTGCACTGGCGCGACCTGGTCGACGGCGGTGGTGGGGCGCTCTCCGCGCTGACCGTGCTGCTCGGCCCCGACTCCGATGTCGGCCGGGCCCTGGCCGCCGGCCGCCCCGACCGGGCCGCCTGGCTGATCACCCCCTGGCGCGAGCTCTTCGGTGACGCGCTGCGGCTGGAGGCCGTGTGGCACGGCCGCCCCGGCACCGGCCCGGGCTCGCTGCGGCTGGCCGCCCGTACCGTCGGCTTCGCCGCCGACCAGGGCGTACGGGCCGTGCTCAGCAACGCCGCGCGCTACGCCGACCCGGGGGAGGGGCCGGTCGCCGACGTCCTGGACGCCGCCCGGCGGCTGGTCCCGATCGATCCGCGCCGCCCCGGTTCGCTCGACAGTGGTGAGCGCTGGCTCAAGGGCCCGCGGGAGATGGCGGAGACAGCCGAACGGATCGCGGAGGCGGCGGGGATGCGGCGGGACGCCGCGCACCGGCTGCTGGAGGAGACCCGGCGCACCGCCGCCGCGTGTCTGGTCGACCCCGAGGACCACATCGGCCTCGGCAGTGTCCACTTCCCCGAACCGCGGCTGGTCGGCGCCGGACGGCGCGGTGCCGAGCGGGTGCTGCGGTCGCGCTGCGCCGCCGCCATGGTGCTGCGGGGGTACGACCGCGACCGGCTGCGCTGGGAGCGGCTGGAGGACGAGCTGCGCACCATCGAGCGGCTCGGCTTCGCCTCGTACTTCCTCACCGTCGCCCAGGTCGTGGACGACACCCGCGCGCTCGGGGTCCGGGTCGCCGCCCGTGGCTCCGGCGCGGGCTCGTTCGTCAACCATCTGCTCGGGATCGCCCACGCCGACCCCGTCGCCAACGGGCTGCTGATGGAGCGGTTCCTCTCGGTGCGGCGGGCCGCGCTGCCCGACATCGACATCGACGTGGAGTCCGCGCGCCGCCTCGACGTCTACCGCGCCATCTTCGACCGCTTCGGGGCGGAGCGGGTCGCGACGGTCGCCATGCCCGAGACCTACCGGGTGCGCCATGCGGTGCGGGACGTGGGCGCGGCGCTCGGCATGGACCCGGACGAGGTGGACCGGCTCGCCAAGTCCTTCCCGCACATCCGCGCCCGTGACGCCCGCGCGGCCCTGGCCGAACTGCCCGAGCTGCGGGCGCTACGCGAGGCGACGGCCGAGCAGGAACGTTTCGGCAAGTTCTGGGAGCTGGTCGAGGCGCTGGACGCGCTGCCCCGGGGGCTCGCCATGCACCCCTGCGGGGTGCTGCTCTCGGACGCCGGGCTGCCGGCCCGTACGCCCATCGTGCCGAGCAGCGGCGAGGGCTTCCCGATGTCCCAGTTCGACAAGGACGACGTCGAGGAACTGGGGCTGCTCAAACTCGATGTGCTGGGTGTGCGGATGCAGTCCGCGATGGCGCACGCGGTGGCCGAGATCGCGCGGGTCACCGGACGGACGGTGGACCTCGACGACCCCGCCCTGGTCCGGCCCGGCGACCCCGCCACCTACGATCTGATCCGCTCCACCGAGACGCTCGGCTGCTTCCAGATCGAGTCCCCCGGCCAGCGCGATCTCCTGGGGCGGCTCCAGCCCACCTCCTTCCACGACCTCGTGGTCGACATCTCGCTCTTCCGGCCCGGGCCGGTCGCCGCCGATATGGTGCGCCCCTTCATCGAGGCCCGGCACGGCCGTACACCACCGCGCTATCCGCATCCGGACCTGGAGGAGGCGCTGCGCGAGACCTATGGGGTGGTGGTCTTCCATGAACAGATCATCAAGATCCTCTCGATCATGACCGGTTGTGAACGGGACCTCGCCGACGAGGCGCGGCGCGCGCTGTCCGACCCCGAACGGCAGGGGCGGGTACGGGCCTGGTTCCGGACCGAGGCCGCGCGGCGGGGCTATCCGGCGGAGGTGCTGGCGCGTACCTGGGAGATCGTCGAGGCGTTCGGCTCGTACGGCTTCTGCAAGGCGCACGCGGTCGCCTTCGCGGTGCCGACGTATCAGTCCGCCTGGCTCAAGGCGCACCACCCGGCGGCCTTCTATGCCGGGCTGCTCACCCATGACCCCGGGATGTACCCCAAGCGGCTGCTGCTGGCGGACGCGCGGCGGCGCGGGGTGCCGATCCTCCCGCTGGACGTGAACCGCTCGGGGGCCGCTTATCGAATCGAACTGATGTCCGGTGATGGTGGCAGTGGTGAGGGCGGTAACGGTGACGGGCCGGGTGCCGGGGTCCGGCTGGCCCTCTCCGATGTCCACGGCATCAGCGAGGCGGAGACCGGGCGGATCGAGGCCGGGCAGCCGTACTCCTCGCTCCAGGACCTGTGGCTGCGCGCCCACCCCGGGCGGCCGGTGGCCGAACGGCTGGCCCAGGTCGGCGCG
The DNA here is from genome assembly GCF_056431485.1 of Streptomyces sp. NPDC045899. NCBI lineage: Bacteria > Bacillati > Actinomycetota > Actinomycetes > Kitasatosporales > Streptomycetaceae > Streptomyces > Streptomyces sp. NPDC045899. The sequence goes on along the minus strand of NZ_JBWKKP010000030.1, from coordinate 17,054 downwards.
TTGGACGCGTTCGGTCCCAGCCGCCGCGACCTGCTGTTGCAGATCGCCGAACTGCACCGGCAGCAGCGGGGCGCCGCCCGGTACGACGGCGCGGGCCAGCTCCCGCTGACCGAGGCCGGGCCCGCCGCCCCCGCGGGACTCCCCGACCTCGACGCGGACGAACGCCTCGGCGCCGAGCTCGGTGTCCTCGGCATGGATGTCTCCCGCCATCTCATGGGTGACCACCGGGAGTTCCTGGAGGAGCTGGGCGCGATGTCCGCGAAGCGGCTGCGGGACGCCCGGCACGGCGAGACCGTACTCGTCGCCGGGGCCAAGGCCGCCACCCAGACCCCGCCGATCCGCTCGGGCCGCCGGGTCATCTTCACCACCCTCGACGACGGGACCGGTCTGGTCGACTGCGCGTTCTTCGACGACAGCCACGCCGCGTGCGCGCACACCGTCTTCCACTCCTGGCTGCTGCTGGTGCGCGGGGTGGTCCAGCGGCGCGGCCCGCGCAGCCTCAGCGTCGTCGGCTCGGCCGTCTGGAACCTCGCCGAACTGGCCCGGCTCCGCCGCGAAGGCGGCCTGGACGCGGTCGCCGCCGAACTGGTGGCGGGCCCGGACGACGGTACGCGCGAACCGGCCGGGGCCGGTTCCGGCCGCCGCATCCAGATGTCCACCGGCTACGCCATGCACCCCTGGGCCGACCTCCGGCCCGCGGGCGACCAGTCCGCCACCGGCCGCAAACTGTGGCACGCCAGCCCCGGGAGCGCGGGATGACCCCCGGCCACCGGCCCATCGATCCCCGTCGCCGCCCGGCGGGGGAGGGGCGGTCGGGCGGCGCGGCGGCTTCGCCGGGTGGGTGCGCTGGTCCCCGGCGCGGATCCAAGGACCTGCCCGCTCCGCCGGCGGACGCCGTTCGGCCGGACCCGGCAGCTCCGCCGTCCGTGCCCGGCGAACCTCCGGCAGGAGGAGGACGGCCGGCGCCGCCGGCCGGGGAGCCGCATGTGCTGTATGTGCGGTTCCGGCGGGGGGCCGGACAGGAGGCGCTGGGGGAGGACGTCTACCAGGGGCTGCTGGCGTTGCTCGGGGAGCTGACACCCGTCGTCGAGGCGCTGCCGCCCGATGCCGCGTTCGCCGATGTCCGCGGTGCGCTGCGGTACTTCGGGCGGGACGCCGCCGGGCTCGCGGGGATCGTGCGGGTCCGGGCGCTGGCCCGGTACGGCGTCGACTGCACCGTCGGCGTCGCCGCCAACCCCATGCTCGCCCGGATGGCCGCCCAGGACGCGGCGCCGGACGCGCCCGGCGCCGTCCGCACGGTGCCCGACGACCCCGGCGCCGTCGCCGCGTTCCTCGCCCGCAAGCCGCCCACCGCCCTGCCCGGTGTGGGTCCGGCCACCGCGCGCACGCTGTGTGCGTACGGGCTCGACAGCGCCGCGCGGATCGCCGACGCGCCCCTGGGCACCCTGCAGCGGATCCTCGGCGCGTCCACCGCGCGTACGGTGCACGCCTGGGCCCGCGGCGTCGACCCGGCGCCCGTCACCCCGAACGCCCCGGCCCGTGCCATGGGAGCGGAACACCGGTTCCGCCACGATGAGCTGGACCCCGTCCGGCGGCGCCGGGCGCTGCTCACGCTCGCCGACGGGCTCGGCGCCCGGCTGCGGACGAGCGGGCAGGTGGCGGCGGTGCTCGTGCTCACCGTCCGGTACGCCGACCGCTCCGCGACCACCCGCTCCCGCACCCTGGCCGAGCCGACCGCGCACACCCCGGTGCTGACCTCCGCCGCGTACGCGCTGCACGACGCGCTCGGGCTGCAACGGGCCCGGGTGCGGGCCGTGTCGCTGCGGGCCGAGGGGCTGACCGACGCCGGACTCGCGGCGCACCAGCTGACGTTCGACCCCGCCGATGAGAAGTCCCGGCGGCTGGAGGCGGCGGCCGACCGGGCGCGCGCCCGCTTCGGCCCGTCCGCGGTACGGCCCGCCGGATTCCTGGACGTCGCGTGAAAAGTAGGTAGACGTTCCTTCACTGACCAATGGCTGGATGCCTTTGCTACTCACGCGTAATTTCGTCTCAGCGCACCACCCCATGTGATCCGGATCGCAGGGCGCGCCGTCAGTGCAACCCTCTCTCCCCCACGGCGAGGAGTTCATGTGATGCTGCCCTGGAGGCATATCCCTGGTTTCCGCAGGTCCCGCAAGACCCGGACGGTCAACAGGTCGCGCAGGTTACTGCCCGCCCTGGCCCTGACGGTCGTGGCGACCGCCGTACCCACCGCGGCCGAGGCCGCGGGCTCGGGTGCGGTGAGCAGCGGGTGGAACAACTATTCCTGCAAGCCATCGGCCCAACATCCCCGCCCCGTGGTGCTGGTGCACGGCACCCTGGGCAATTCCATCGACAACTGGCTCGGCTTCGCCCCCTACCTGGTGAAACGCGGTTACTGCGTCTTCTCCCTCGACTACGGCCAGTTGCCGCTCGTGCCCTTCTTCCACGGCCTGAACCGGGTCGACAAGTCGGCCGCGCAGCTGTCCTCCTACGTGGACCGGGTACTGGCCGCCACCGGCGCCCAGAAGGTCGACATGGTCGGACATTCGCAGGGCGGCATGATGCCCCGCTACTACCTCAAGTTCCTCGGCGGGGCGCCCAAGGTGAACGCCCTGGTCGGCCTGGCTCCCAGTAACCACGGCACCACCCTGTCCGGGCTGACCAAGCTGCTCGACTACTTCCCGGGCGCCGGCGATCTGATCGCCCGGGCCGCGCCGGGGCTGATGGACCAGGTCGTCGGCTCGGACCTGCTCAAGCGCCTCAACGAGGGCGGCGACACCGTCCCCGGGGTGCGTTACACCGTCATCGCGACCAAGTACGACGAGGTCGTCACGCCCTACCAGTCGCAGTTCCTGTCCGGACCCGACGTCAAGAACGTGGTGCTCCAGGACCTGTGCCGGACCGATATCTCCGAACACCTCGCCATCGGGCTGACCGACGGCCTCGCCTTCCACGAAGCCGTCAACGCCCTCGATCCGGAACACGCCACCCCGACGACCTGTGCGTCGGATGACTGACTCTTGACAGAAAGCGGCTGACGGCTCACCCCGCTAGCGGGTGGTGCGCCCCCCGAGGGCGTCCACGAAGCGGGTCAGCAGCCGTGCGAACGCCGCTCGGTCCGCTTCCGGCCACTCCTCCATCGCCTCGGCGAACACGGAGCGCCGGAAGCGGCGGACTTCGTCGGTCAGCGCGCGCCCTGCCTCGGTCCTGACGAGCAGGGCGCGCCGTCCGTCGGCCTGGTCCGCCTCCCGGCGCACCAGTCCGGCGGCCACCGCGCCGGCGACCAGCTTGCTCGCCCGGGGCTGGTCCACGGCGAGGGCGGCGGCGATGCCCGAGACGGTCGCGGGGGTCCCGCTCTGCTCCGCCGCCTCGATGGCGTCGAGTACGTCGAACGCCGCGCCCCCGGTGTCGGTCCCCGGTGAGCGCCGGCCGGTCAGACGCGCCAGGGACCTCCTGCTCTGACTCCGCCGGATGGCGACCATCGCCCGCTCGACCTCGTCGATGTGCTGTGCGCTGTGGTGGTCCATCGCTCCCCGATGCATAATCAGTAACATCTAGTTGCTACTTTACATGCATCGCATGCGTCATGGAGGAAGGCGGAGTCATGGAGGAACCGAAGCCGAGGTCGAAGCCCAAGCCGATCGGATACTGGCTCAAGCACCTGGACGCGCTGATCGACGCGGACTTCGAGCGCGCCCTCGCGGGGAGCGGACTGACCCGGCGCCACTGGCAGGTGCTGAACTCGCTCACCGCGGCTCCGTGCCGGGCCGATGAGCTCTCCGCCGCCCTGCTCCCGTTCTGGGGCGAGGGGGCGATCACTCTCGACCAGGTCCTGGTCTCGCTCCGCGAGCGCGGCTGGGCCGGCCGGGTCGAGGGGGAGGGCGGGGGTGGGCGCTGGGTGCTCACCCCGCTCGGCGCCGAAGGGCGGGCCGAGGCGGCGGGGCGGGTCGACGCCACCCGGCGGCGGCTGATGGACGGGGTGACGGCCGGGCAGTACCACGAGACCGTACGGGTGCTGAGCCGTATGGCCGCGAACCTCGAAGCCGCGCCCCCCGCCGCATAGCCGCCGGGGCCGAGGTGCTTATTCGGCGATCAGCTCGACCTCGATGTTGCCCTTGGTCGCCTTGGAGTACGGGCACACCTGGTGTGCCTGCTCGACCAGACCGCGGCCCTTCTCGCCCTCCAGCTCCGCGGGCAGCTCCACGCGCAGCGTGACCTTGAGCCCGAAGCCGCCGTCGGCCTCGTCCTTGCCGATGCCGACCTCGGCGGTCACCGAGATGTCCTTGGTGTCGACCTTGGCCTGGCGGCCGACGAGGCCGAGCGCGCTGGCGAAGCAGGCGGCGTAGCCCGCGGCGAACAGCTGCTCGGGGTTGGTGCCCTGACCGCTGCCGCCGAGCGCGGGCGGCATGGCGAGCGCCAGGTCGATCTGGCCGTCGGAGCTCACGGCCCGGCCGTCGCGTCCGTTGGCCGTGGCGACCGCGGTGTAGAGCGCATCCATGGAGACCATCCCTTTCGAGTCCTGTGCGGGTTCGAGCCTGTCGGCGTTCGGGGCCGAACGCCGACACGAAGTAGAGCACACAATTAAGTTGTGCACAACTAAAGGGTACGCTGGAGGCATGTCGCACCAGCCCCGCCCCGATCTCCTCCGGCTCGACCTCCAGCTCTGCTTCACCCTGCACGCGGCGTCCCGCGCCTTCGGCGGCGTCTACCGCCGGGTGCTGCGCGAGACGGAGCTGACCTACCCCCAGTACCTGGCGATGCTGGTGCTGTGGGAGCACGGGGAGATGCCGGTCAAGAAGCTGGGGGAGTATCTGCGGCTGGACTCCGGCACCCTCTCGCCGCTGCTCAAGCGCATGCAGACGGCCGGTCTCGTCCAGCGCGAGCGCAGCGCCCAGGACGAGCGTTCGGTGACCGTGCGGCTGACCGCGGAGGGCGAGGCGCTGCGTGAGAAGGCCCAGGGCATCCCGCTGAAGGTGGGCGAGGCCAGCGGTCTCGACACGGAGGAGATGGTGGACCTGCGGACGCGGCTCCAGCGGCTGACGGCCGCGCTGGACGCGGCGCTGGCCGAGGACGAGGCGGAGGAGGGCGGCGGCACCTGAGCGGCGGCGTCCGGGCGGTGGTGCGTGAGCGGCGGCGGACATGGAGGAGCCGGTCCCGGGGGTGGCGTCGACAACCCCCGGAACCGGCTCCGGTCTGTGGCCCGGTCCGCGGCCCGCGTCAGCCGCGGCGCCGCGCCGCCTTCCGGCGGCCGTTCGCGGTGAACAGCACCGCCGCCCCGCCCGCGAGGACCGCGGCACCGCCGATGGCGAGGGTGGTGGTGTTGCCGTCACCGCCGGTCTGGGCGAGGTGCTCACCGCTGTCGCCGGTCGCGGTGGGGGCCTTGGCCGCGTCGCCCCCGGCGCTCTTCACGCCGGCCTTCTCGCCGGTCCCGGGACTGTCCGTCCGCCCGGGAGTCTTCACGCCGTGCTCGGTGTGCCCGGTGTCCGCCCCCTTCGGCGCGTCGCCGCCGTGTCCCCGGTGGTCGACGGTCGACCTGGGGGCGCCCGCGGCGATCTGCGCGTCGTCCGGTGCGGACGCCTTCGGGGCCGGCGCCTCCGGGGTGGTCGCCTTCCTCGGCGTTCCGGCCGCGCGGCCGAAGGTCACGTCCGAGCAGGTGTAGAACGCCTCCGGGCTGTCCGAGCGCTGCCACACGCTGTAGATCAGGTGGCGGCCGGACTTCTTCGGCACCTTGCCCTTGAAGACGTAACTCCCGTTCTTCAGCGCCGGGTCGGTGACCTTGGCGAAGGGCTTGGCCTCCAGATCGGACCAGGCCAGCCGTTTGGTCGGCCGGTAGCCGTCCTTGGTGATGTACAGCGCGAAACTGCCCTTGTGCGGCGCCGTGGCCCGGTAGGTGAAGGTGTGGGTCCCGGCCTTCATCGCCGTGGCGGGCCAGTCGGCGCGCGGCAGATCCAGGCCCTTGTACTTGTCGCGGCCCGCGCTGCACAGCTTTCCGTCCGGGATGATCTGTTTGTGCCGCCCGGCGGCGTCGGCGATGTTGACCTCGTTCCAGTCGTACAGCGGCTGGGTACCCCCGGCCGCCACCGCCGCCTTGCAGGCCGCCGAGACCGGGTTCTCCGGGCCCTCGGCGAAACACGCCGACACCCGGCTGACCGGGTTCTGCATCGAACCGTGGGCGGCGGCCGGAGCCGCGTTCAGCGTGGTGAGGGCGAGCGGCACCACACCGAGCGCGGCTATCCGTGCGGCCTGACGACGAGCGGTCATCGTGGGGAACTCCTTCGCTGATGGGGGCGACGCGCAGCACGCTAGCCACGCCGATCAGGCGATTCGCCCCGCTTATGGCGGAGTTAAGGAGCAGCTCAGGCTGAGCTGAGAATGATGTCCGGTTCGAACCGGAGTGCGACCGTCCGCCGTCGTCCGACCCTCCCGCTCCGTCGCCGGGGCGAGGCCGGGGACACATGCCGAGAATGGTTGCGGAGGGTCGTGTGCGTGGAAGGTGAGTGGCATGACCGGAACGAACTCCCGTACGAACGACACGGCCGGCCCCGGGGCGACGCCGTCCGGCCCGTCGGGCCCGCCCGCCCCGTCACGGCCGTCGTCGCGCAGGTCCGCCGTGGAGCTGATCGAGGCGGTCCTCGACCCGGGCACCCGGAGGTCCTGGGACGAACCGGTCGTGATCACCACCGAGGACCCCGACTACCGCGCCGACCTCGAGCGGGCGCGTGAGCGCACCGGGCTCGACGAGTCGGTGATCACGGGGGAGGGGCGGATCGAGGGGCGCCGGGTGGCGTTCGTCGCGTGCGAGTTCCGCTTCCTGGCCGGTTCGATCGGCGTCGCGGCCGGAGAACGCCTGGTCCGGGCGGTGGAGCGGGCCACCGCGGAACGGCTCCCGCTGCTCGCCGCGCCCGCCTCCGGCGGCACCCGGATGCAGGAGGGCACGGTCGCCTTCCTCCAGATGGTGAAGGTGGCGGCGGCGATAACCGAGCACAAGGCCGCGGGCCTGCCTTACCTCGTACATCTGCGCCACCCCACGACGGGCGGCGTGCTCGCGTCCTGGGGCTCGCTGGGCCATGTCACCGCCGCCGAACCGGGGGCGCTGATCGGCTTCATGGGTCCGCGGGTGCACGAGGCGCTCTACGGCGAGGAGTTCCCGCCCGGCGTCCAGGTCGCCGACAACCTGATGCACCACGGTCTGATCGACGCGGTGCTCCCCGCCAGCCGCCTGGGCGGCGTGGCGGCCCAGGTCCTCCGCGTCCTGTGCGGGGACCCGGCCGGGGGCGGTGCGTCCGCTTCACCCCGGCTCGCTGCGGGCGGTGGGTCCGCCGGCCCCGCGCCGGCCGCACCGGTTGCTGACGGCGGAGCGCCCGTCGTGCCCGCCCACGTTGATGCTGGTGAGTCCGCCGGGCGCCCGTCGGCCGATGGCGGTGGGCCCGCCGGGTCCGCGGTGGCCGATGGCGGTGGGCCGGCCGCACCGGTTGCTGACGGCGAGGAGCCCGTTGTGTCCGCCCACGTTGACGCTGGTGAGTCCTCCGGGCGCCCGCTCGCCGATGGTGGAGGCCCCGACCTGACTCGGCTCGCCGATGGCGGCGGGTCCGGTGCAGCGCCGGTTGTCGAGGGTGAGCCCGCTCGGTCCGTCCCGGCCGCCGGGGGTGCCGCTTGGTCCGGCGGCCGGTCCGCGCCTGACTGCCCCCGGCCCGTGCCCTCCGCCGAGGAGTCGATCCGGGCGTCCCGGCGGGCCGATCGGCCCGGGGTGCGGGATCTGCTGCGGGCTGCCGCCGAGGACGTGACCCCGCTCAGCGGGACCGGCGCCGGTGAGCACGACCCCGGGCTGCTGCTCGCCCTCGCGCGCGTCGGCGGGACGCCCTGCGTGGTGCTCGGGCACAACCGGCGCAGCGCGCGTGAGGGCGAGACCGGCGACGGGCCGGGGCAGGGGCAGCCGCTCGGCCCCGCCGGTCTGCGGACCGCCCGGCGCGGCATGCGGATCGCCGCCGAACTGGACCTCCCGCTGCTCACCGTCATCGACACCGCGGGCGCCGCGCTCAACCGCGCCGCCGAGGAGGGCGGGCTCGCCGGGGAGATCGCCCGCTGTCTCGCCGACATGGTGACCCTGCCCGCGCCCACCCTGTGTCTGCTGCTCGGTCAGGGCGCGGGGGGCGCCGCGCTCGCGCTGCTGCCCGCCGACCGGGTCGTGGCGGCACGGCACGCGTGGCTGTCGCCGCTGCCGCCCGAAGGCGCCTCCGCGATCCTGTACCGCACCACCGAGCGGGCGTACGAGGTCGCCGGGCGGCAAGGCGTACGCTCCGCCGATCTGTTCGCCCAGGGCATCGTCGACCGGATCGTGGACGAGTCCGACGCGGAGGAGGGCCGCCCGGAGATCTTCCTGGACCGGCTGGGCCGTATCCTCGGAGCCGAACTCGCCGCCCTCCGCGCGCGGGGCCAGGACGAGCGACTGGCCGAGCGCCGGGCCCGGCACCGCCGTATCGGGGTGACGGGTTGACGGCGAATCAGGGCCAAACGGGCAGGCGGGCCGAGTCAATTAGCGGTCTTAGGCATGCCTAACCTAATCTCGGGCCGTGAACGAGCATGATCCCCAGGCGGCGTCACGGCCGTCCTCCACCCCTGCCCGGCGGTCCGACCGGCTCCACCTCCTCGCCGTCAACCCCACCGACTCCGTCACCGAGGGGTTCCTCCCGGCGGCGGCGAGACTGGGGCTCGCGGTCACCCTGCTCACCGACCAGCCCGAGGCGCATGAACGCGCCTACGCGCGCGTCCGCGCGGCGGGGACCACCCCCCTGCCCGAACTCGCCGTCGAGCACTGCGACGTACGGGACTTCCGCGAGGTCGTCAGCCGGGTCGCCGCCACCGGGCGGCGGCCCCGGGCGGTCTTCACCAACAGCGACCACCTCCAGGCCCAGGCCGCCCTCGCCGCCGAGTACTTCGCCCTCCCCGGCAAGGACTGGCGCGCCGCGCTGCGCACCAAGAACAAGGCCGAGCTGCGCCGCGCCCTCGCCGCGGCCGGTGCCGACACCGTCTGGTCCACCGAACTCACGCCCGGACAGGACCCGTCCGAGCTCGCCGGGCTCGACGCGCCCTACCCCTGTGTGGTCAAACCGCGCGAGGGCGTGGCCAGCGAGGACGTCGTCCTGGTCGCGGACGCGGCCGAACTGGTCCAGCGGTGCCGCGCCATCCGGGCCCGGCGGCCCGGCGCGGCGCTGGTGGTCGAGGAGTTCCTCGACGGTGAACTCCGCACCCTCGAAACCCTCGGCGACGGCCGCACCCTGCACATCCTCGGCGGGTTCCGGACCGAACTCTCCCCGCCCCCGCACTTCATCGAGGAACGGCTGAGCCTGCTGCCCGCCCCGCAGCCCGAACCGCACACCGGCCAGGTACTCGCTCAACTGCGCGCACTCGGTGTCGGCTTCGGTATCTGTCACACCGAATACGTCGTCCAGGGGGACCGGGCCCGGCTGATCGAGGTCAACTACCGGGCCATCGGCGACCAGTGCGATCTGGTGCTCGCCGACCTCCTCGGCGTCCCGCTCTTCGAACATGTCCTCCGCACCCACCTCGGCGAACCGCTGCCGGACGACCTCGGCGCACGGACCGACGGCCGGGCCCGGCTGGAATACGTCGTGGCGGACCGCCCCGGACGGCTGGTCTCCGCCCCGGCGGCGACCGTGAGCGAGCGCGCCGGCGTACGGCTGGACTACCGTCCCCTGCGTGACATCGGCGAGGAACACCCGCTCCACCGCACCAACCGCGACTTCCTCGGCGTCCTGCGGGCGACCGGCACCGACCAGGGGCTGATCGACGCCGCCGTGGCGGAGTTCCTGGCGGCCCACCGATGGGAGATCGCGTCATGAGCGGGACCGGGACGCCCGGGGGGACGCGGCCCCGCGACGGCGGCCGGGGGGAGGCCGAGGAGGAACTCCTGGGGCGGGTGGTGGACACCCTGCTCCGCGAGGACGCGTACCGGCTGCGCACCCGCGCCCGCGCCGTACGCCGCGCGGACGGGGGCGACCGGCTGCGGATCGCGCTGGAGGGAGGGGAGTACGTGCTGCTGCCGGTGGAGGAGGACGGTTTCCAGTGCGAGATCCGTGCCCACCGCCCGGTCCGGCTGGAGTCCGCACCCCCGCCGGGCGCGGTGGACGTGCCCGGGGCCGAGGCCGTCACCGGGCTCGACGCGGTCCTCGGGGTGTTGCGAGGTGTGGTCCCGGCCGAGGACCGGGCGGGCTACGACGCCTTCGTCGGCGAGTGCCGACAGGCGCTGGACACCGCGCTGTTGCACCACCGCGTCCGCCCCGCCGTCCTCGACCGTCTGGCCACCCGCCACGGCCCCCTGCCGCCCGCGCCGGGTCCCGGATGGACCGGGATGGCCGGGGCGCTCGCGTACGAGACGCTCGCCGCCTTCCGTGACCATCCCGTCTATCCGACCGGCCGCGCCCGCTCCGGCTTCGACGAGTCCGCGTTACGCGCCCACGCGCCCGAGTTCCACCCCACGTTCCCGCTGCGCTGGATCGCCCTGCCCCGGGAGGCGGTCACCGGGGATCCCGCCCGGCTGCCCGGGTGGTGGCCCACCCCGGCGGGTCTCGGGCTGGCGCGCGGTCTGGACCGTACGCATCTGGCCGTTCCGGTGCATCCGCTCACCGTCGGCCGTCCGCTGGCCGACGCGCTGCGGGAGACCGGGCTCGACGGCTCCGCCCGGCCGGCCGAGCGCGCGTACCTCGACGTCGTGCCGACGCTCTCGATGCGGACCGTCGCCGTCGCCGACGACCCCCTGGTCCACCTCAAACTGCCGCTCACCACCGCCACTCTGGGGCTGCGCAACCGGCGGACCGTCAAACCCGGCACCCTGACCGACGGCGAGGTCGCCCAGCGGCTGGTGGAGGCGGTGATCGCGCGGGAGCCGCGGTTCACCGACACCGTGCTGCTCGCCGACGAGACCACCCATCTGCACGCCGGGCACGAGCTGCTGGCGACCCTGGTACGCCGCTATCCGCCCGGTCTGGAACACACCCGGATCGTGCCGCTGGCCGGGCTGCTCGCCCGTACGCCGGACGGCGGGCTGGTGGTGGACGCGCTCGCCGACCGCTACTACGGCGGCGACCTCCATGCCCTGCTCGACGCCTACTACCGGCTGCTGTTCGACTTCCACACCACCCTCCTCGCCCATGGCATCGCGCTCGAGTCCCACCAGCAGAACACCTCCCTGGTGTTCGAGGACGGCCCCCCGGGCGCCCGCACCCGCCTCCGGCTGCTGATCAAGGACCACGACGGTCCGCGTGTCCACGCGATACGGCTCGCCGCGATGATCGGCGGGGGCGAGGCGGCCGATCTGTGCGGGTTCGACGACCGCAGAATCCTGACCGGCGGCGATGTGCCGGTGATCGATGTGTTCACCACCATCACCGTCCATCTGTGCGCGGCCGCTCCGGCGTTCGAGCTGGCCGCGCTCGGCCGGGCGCCCCTGGACGATCTGCTGGGGCGGCTGCGCCACCGGCTCACCGAGGCCGTGGACCGGATGGCCGGGACCCGGCCGGGTGCCACGGCGGATCTGCTGCGGGCCCGGCTGCTGGACGCGCCACGACTCCCGGTCAAGGCGATGGTCACGGCGGGCACGCTGCTGCCCAAGGAGCGCACCGGCGCCGCCGACATCAACAAGCACTACGTCACCGGGCCCAACTACCTGCTGCCGCGGGGGAGCGGCGGATGACCACCGAACCGCCGGGCGGTTTACCCACCGGACCCACCCGACCCAACGGGCCCACCCGCCCCACCGGACCCCCGTACCGCCCCCCGTCCACCACGCCTCCCGCCACCCCCCTCCGCACCCGCTGGAGCCGCCCGATGCCCTCACCCTCCTCCCCGTCCGCCTCCTCCCCGTCCGTCTCCTCCGCGTCAGCCCGCGGCAGCGCCGCCACCGCCGTGGCCTCCGCCGATGAGGTGGCCGCCCACACCCTCCTCAACTGCCTGCTCCGCGAGGTGTCCGGCCCGGAGCACCAGACCGTCGTCGCCGACGGACGGCTGCGGCTGCGGCTGCCCCGCTGCGGGGCGCTGCTGAGCGTCGGACTGCGCCGTACCTCCCTCATCGGGGCGCACCGGTTCACCGGACCGGTCAGCGAACAGCGCGACGGCACCTGGACGGAGGTCACCTGGCGCGGCCTCGCCGAGCGCATCCACCGGGAGCTCCATCTGCGCACCGGTGTGCGCAACGACGAGTTCCTCGACCAGGTCGCCTCCAGCCACGCCGGGATGACCGCGGCCCTGGAGGAGCGGGGCAAGGTCACCGGGCGCGCCGCGGACGACGCCTATCTGGCCTCCGAGCAGTCGCTGTTCTTCGGCCACCGCTTCCACCCCACCCCCAAGGCCCGCACCGGAAGCGCCGACGCCTGGTCGCGGTTCGCCCCCGAGGCCGGGGCCCGCTTCCCGCTCCACCACCTCGCCGTGCGGGAGGAGTTCGTCGGGGAGGAGTCCGCCGTCCCCGGGGCCCTGGACGCCCTCGACCGGCAGCGTCCGGTGCCCGACGGCTACCGGCTGCTGCCCGCTCACCCCTGGCAGTACGCCATGCTGCGCGACCACCGGGCGCTGCGGGCGGCGCTGGGCCGCAGCGACGTACTCGACCTCGGTCCCGGCGGACGGGAGTTCGCGCCGACCGCGTCGGTCCGCACCCTCTACGACGGCCGGGACTTCCTCAAGTTCAGCCTGAACGTGCGGATCACCAACTGTCTGCGCAAGAACGCAGACTACGAACTGTCCGGCGCCGTCGCGCTGACCCGGCTGCTGGAGCCGGTCGCCGCCGACCTCGCCGCCCGCTTCCCCGGCGCCGACATCCTGCGCGAACCCGCCTACCGCACCCTCGACCTCGGCCACCGCGAACTCACCGAGGGCTTCGGCGTGATCGTCCGGGAGGGTCTGGCCGCCCGGCTGCGGCCGGGGCTGACCGGGCTGCTGGCGGCGGCCGTCGCCGACGAGTACCCGACCGGCGGCGCCCAGGTCTCCCGGCTGCTCGCCGGGGCCGGGCCGGACCATGCGCTGGCCTGGTGGCAGGCGTATCTCGACCTGCTCGTGCCGCCCGTGCTGGCCGCCTACTTCGACCACGGCGTGGTCCTGGAACCCCACCTCCAGAACGTGGTCATCGGCGTCGATGCCTCCGGCGCCCCGCGACAGGTGCTCTTCCGCGACCTGGAGGGCACCAAACTGCTGCCCGGACCCCATGCCGCCGCGCTCGCCGCGCTGCCCGCCGCCGTCGCCCGCCCCATGAGCTACGGGCGCGAACGCGGCTGGGACCGGGTGGTGTACTGCCTGCTGGTCAACCACGTGGCCGAGATGGTCGCCGCGCTCGCCGACCGCCACCCCCGGCTGGAGCCCGCACTGTGGTCGGCGGTCCGCCGGGTGCTGTGCGAACGCTCCGCCGCCCATGACGACCCGCCCCCGCTGCGCGCCCTGGTCGCGGGCGTCCCGCTGCCCGCCAAGGCCAACCTCCTCACCCGCTGGGCCCGCAAGGCCGACCGCGAGGCGGGCTACGTCCGTATCGCCAGTCCGCTCGCCTCCGCGCTGCTGTCCGAAGCGGCCCACGTCATCTCGCCCGGGAGCAGCCGATGATCACCCCGTCCGTCACCGACCGCGCCACCGCCCTCAGCGGGGACGACCTGCCCGCCTACGTCTACGACCTGACGGCGCTCGCCGATCACGCCCGCGCCGTGCGGGAGGTGCTGCCGCCCGCCGTCGAGCTGTACTACGCCGCCAAGGCCAACCCCGCGCCGCGCGTCCTGACCGCCCTCGCCCCGTACGTCACCGGCTACGAGGTGGCCTCCGGCGGTGAACTGGAGCACGTCCGCGACGCCGTGCCCGGACGCCCGCTGGCCTTCGGCGGACCGGGCAAGACCGCGACCGAGCTGCGGCGCGCCCTGAAGCTGGGAGTGGAGCGCTTCCACGTCGAGAGTGAGCACGAACTGCGGCTGCTGGCCGCGACCGCCGCGGCCGGCGGCCACACCGCCGACGTCCTGCTCCGCGTCAACCTCCCCGTGGACGACAGGGAGCTGGGCGGTGCCGCGCTGGCCATGGGTGGCCGCCCCAGCCCCTTCGGCCTCGACCCCGACCGCCTCGAGGGCTGCCTCGGCCGCTTCGGGCCCGGTGAGCCGCTGCGGCTGCGCGGGATCCATGCCCACCTCGCCAGCGGACTCGACGCCCCCGCGCAGGTCGCGGTGGCCGGGCGGATCACCGACTGGGCGCGGGAGCTGTCCGACCGGCACGGTCTCGCCCTCACCGAGGTCGACGTCGGCGGTGGGATGGCCGTCGACTACAGCCGACCCGAGGCCCGTTTCGACTGGGCGGCGTACGGCGAGGGCCTGGCCGCCGTCGCCGACCGGAACCCCGGACTGACCCTGCGGATCGAACCCGGGCGCGCGCTGACGGTCTACTGCGGCTGGTACGTCACCGAGGTGCTGGACCTCAAGCACAGCGGCGGAGAGGCGTTCGCGGTGCTGCGCGGCGGCACCCACCACCTGCGCACCCCGGCCACCAAAGGGCACGACCAGCCCTTCCGGGTGCTGCCCGAGGAGCGCTGGGACCTCCCCTGGCCGCGCCCCGCGGTGACGCGGGAGCCGGTGACCCTCGTCGGCCAGCTCTGCACCCCCAAGGACGTCCTGGCCCGGCGGGTCCCGGTGGACCGGCTGCGGGTGGGTGACCGGATCGCGTTCGCCCTCGCCGGTGCCTACGCCTGGAACATCTCCCACCATGACTTCCTGATGCACCCGAGGCCGGGCTTCCACTACCTGGGCGGCTGACCTGTGACCCCGCTCCCTCGGGCTCGGTTCCCGGTGCATTCCCGCCCCGGTCCTGCTTGGCTGGTGACTCTGACGATCACAGGAGGCGATTCATATGGGGCTCACGCACTGGGGTTTCATCTACACGGCGGACGGCAGCGCGGCAGGCGGCGATGTCAGCGTCGTGGACACCGGTACGTGCCGCAGTGTGCTCGTCGGGGTGGAGAAGCCCGAAGAGGGTGTCGAGGTCGCGCGCCGCCTGGTCGGCGAAGGTGTGCAACTGATCGAACTCTGCGGGGGGTTCGGGCCGGTGTGGGCCGGGCGTGTCATCGAGGCGATCGACGGCGCGGTCCCCGTGGGCGTGGTGGGCTACGGGCCCGAAGCGGTCGATCAGGTGCACGCGATCTTCTCCTGATGTGTGCCGCCTCCTTCAGGCCGAAGAGGGGGAGGCTTCCGCCGCCACCGCTCAGCCGGAGACCGCGCGCAACGCGCCCGACCGCCGTCCGGTCAGCCGGTCGAGCGCGGCGGACGCCGCCTCGTCGGCGGGGAGGTGGACGACCAGGAGCTGTTCGTCATCGGCGGGCAGCTCCAGCGTCTCGTAGGCCAGGCGCAGTTCCCCCTCCTCGGGGTGGACCAGCCGCAGCACACCGCTCGGCCGCGGCAGGCCGGGGAGGGTCCGTACCCGCTCGGTGAAGGCGGCCCCGGCGGTGATGGTCAACTGGTCGGCGAGTGCGGCGATATGCCGGTCCGCACGGAACGGGCCCTGTTTGAGGGCCGCGACCTGGTCGTCGGCGACCCGGTCCCAGTCGGGGAAGGCGGTGCGCGCCCGGCTGTCGGCGAAGACGAAGTGCGTGAGGTTGGGCGGGCCGCCGTCGCAGCCGTCCAGCAGCCCGATGGGCCGGGCCAGCCGTTCGTAGCCGTCCGTCCAGGCGAGGGCCTCGCTCAGCCGGTTGAGCAGTACGGCGGGGGCGGGCTCCAGCCGGTCGAGCAGCGCTCGTACGGTGGGCCGCACCGTACGGCCCGGCGCTGTGCCGCCGTTGCAGCTGAAGCCGCCTTCGGCCCCCTTGGTGAGCCGGTGCAGATGGATGCGCTCGCCCGGAGTCAGCCGGAGCGCGTCGGCCAGCGCGGAGAGCACGGGGGCGGACGGCCGCCGGTCCCGCCCCTGCTCCAGCCGGGTCACATACTCGACGCTGACCCCCGCGAGCGTGGCCAGCTCGGCGCGGCGCAGCCCCGGCGTCCGCCGGCGCGGCCCCGTGGGCAGCCCGGCATCGGCCGGTGTGACGGCTTCGCGGCGGCTGCGCAGGAAGAGACCGAGCTCGTTGTCGCCCATACCGCCGAACGTAACAGCCCGTGCCGGTCCGGAGGGTGGCCCTGCCCCTACCACCATCCGCCCGGCCTTCCTGGTGCCCGCCGCTCACCGGCAGATTGGGAGCCGTCCCACCCACGACCGACGCAAGGAGCACGACCATGCCCAGCGAACCCCTCGAACTCACAGTGATCGTCGGCAGTGTCCGGGAGGGCCGGTTCGGCCCGGTGGTGGCGAAGTGGTTCACCGAACGGGCCTCCGAGGACGGCCGGTTCGCGGTCCATCTCGTCGACCTGGCCGATATCCCGCTTCCCCTGAACCTCCCCGCCGCACCCCCCGCCTTCGACCCCGAACCGCCGCGCCCGGCCGGGATGGAGGAGCTCACCCGCCGGATCGCCGACGCCGACGCGGTGGTCGTGGTGACCCCGGAGTACAACAACAGCTTCCCCGCGTCCGTGAAGGCCGCCATCGACTGGCACTACACCGAGTGGCAGGCCACACCGGTGGGCTTCGTCGGCTACAGCGGCGGAGCGAGTGGTGGCCTCCTCGCGGCGGAGCAGCTACGCCACGTCTTCGGCGAGACACGGGCGCACACGCTCCGCCACCATGTGACGTTCCCGCGTTACTACGAGCTGTTCGGGCCGGATGGCGCGCTGCTGGACCCGGAGGGCCCGAACGGCGCGGCGAAGGCCATGCTCGATGAGCTGCACTGGTGGGCCGACGTTCTCCACGACGCCCGCCGGGACCGGCCGTACGCTGCCGCGGACTAGGTGTATTGACCCGGAGGGTTGTTCACGCGGCTGATGGGTGGCTGGCCGCCGAGTGCGGTGTGGCATCGGTGATGGTTGTAGTTGTGTAGGAAGGTGTCCGGTGCGGCGGTGCGTTCTTCGGTGCTGGTGTAGGGCCGTAGGTAGGCCCACTCGTCCAGCAGGGTGCGGTTGAAGCGTTCGACCTTGCCGTTGGTC
>NZ_JBWKKP010000029.1:0-92909 GCF_056431485.1 Streptomyces sp. NPDC045899 | reverse complement strand
CCCCCCCCCCCCCCCCCCCCCCCCCCCCCCCCCCCCCCCCCCCCCCCCCCCCCCCCCCCCCCCCCCCCCCCCCCCCCCCCCCCCCCCCCCGCGGCCGTTCTCCGGGCTCCGAAGCGGCAGGGGCGAGGAGCCGACCGGCGGCATCCGCCGCGTCACTCGCGCCCGTCGCGCGGCGCCGGTTCCAGGCGGAAGAGGCGGATCCGGCGCTCCACCCGCGCCTGGTAACCGGCGTACGGCGGCCAGAAGGCCAGCACCGCCGACCACGCCGACTCCCGCTCCGCCCCCTCCAGCAGCCGCGCCCGCACCGCGATGTCCCGGCCCCGCCAGCTGATCTCCGCGTCCGGGTGCCGCAGCAGGTTCGCGGTCCACGCCGGATGCCCCGGACGGCCGAAGTTGCTGCCGACCAGGATCCAGCCGCCACCCTCCTCCGGCATGCACGCCAGCGGCGTACGGCGCGGCTGCCCGGTCCGCGCGCCCCGGGCCGTGAGGATCACCCCGGGCAGCATCAGCGCGCTCGGCAGCACCCGGCCGCGGGTGAGCCGGTGGACCGCGCGGTCGAACGCCGGGATGACATGGGGGGCCACCCTGGCGAAGGCCCGGGTGGACGACACCTTCCGCACCAGCCGCACCCCGTAACCGGCCATCAGACCGCCACCTCCGCCGCCCGGGCGGCCGCCGCGGCCACCGCGGCCGACCGGGCGCCGAACAGCCCGCCCCGCTCCGCCGCCCGCGTCCGCAACCGGTGGACGGGACCGAAGAGCAGCTCGTCCGAGGCCGCCCGCTTGAAGGCGAGATGGGCGTCGTGCTCCCAGGTGAAGCCGAGGCCGCCGTGCAGCTGGACGGCCTCGGCCGCCGCCGCCCGCTGCGCCTGAAGCGCCTGGGCGAGCGCCAGCCCGCCCGCGACCGCGGCCTCGCGGCCGTCCGGTCCGTCCGGGGCCGTTGTGCCGCCCGTCGCCCAGGCCGCGTAGTACGCCGCCGAACGGGCCGCCTGGACCTTCACATACACATCCGCCAGCCGGTGTTTGACCGCCTGGAAGGAGCCGACCGGGCGGCCGAACTGCTCCCGCTCCCGTACATAGGCGACCGTGCGCGTCAGCGCCGCGTCGGCCACGCCCACGGCCTCGGCCGCGAGGTGGGCGGCGGCCGTCGCGCCGAGGCGGACCAGCCCGTCCGCCACCTGCCCCGCCCCGCCGTCCGCGTCGCCGTTCGCGGTACCGACCGCGCCCCGGCCGGGGTCCTCGCCGAGTGGTTCCGCCACCACGTTCCGCAGCTCGATCCGGGCCTGCGGCCGTGTCTCGTCCAGTGCGGTCAGCCGGGTGCGGGTGAGTCCGGCCGCGTCGCCCGGGACCACGAACAGCAGGGTCCGGCCGCGCGTATAGCCCCCGGTGCGGGCGGCGACCAGCAGCACCCCGGCGCTGTGGCCGTCGAGCACCTGGTCCACCTGCCCGTACAGCCGCCAGCCCGTCCCGGCGTCGTGGCGCGCCTGCACCCCGCCCGCGCGCCCGCCGCCCGCCCAGCCGTTCCGCGCTCCACCGGCGGTCTGCGCGGGCGCACCGGTCAGCCCGAGCGCCTCCGGCAGCGCACCGCCCGGTACCGCGAGCGCCGCGGTCAGTTCCCCGGCCGCGATCCCCGGCAGCAGCGCGGCGCGCTGGGCCCCGGTGCCGAGCCGGGCGATGAGCGGCGCCCCGAGCACGGCGGTGGCCAGCAGGGGCGACGGAAGCAGGGCCCGTCCCGCCTCCTCGCAGACCAGGGCCTGTTCGACGGCTCCGCAACCGGCGCCGCCGTACGCCTCGGGCAGCGCCAGTCCGGGCAGGCCGAGCTGCCGGGCGAGCAGCCGCCACAGCACGGCGTCATGGCCGGGCGCGGTGCGGACCGCCGCCTTGACCGCGTCCGTATCGCACCGCTCCCGCAGCAGTTCGCGCACGGTGCGGCGGATCTGGTCCTGTTCCTCGGTGAACGCGGCGTCCATCGGCGAGCCCTCCGTCTCCGACCGGCTCCGTTTCTGACGAGGCGTCATATTAGGGAGAGGGCGCACACTTTCCCAGCCCTTCCGCCCGAGCAGCCTCCGCCCATGAGGCCCGGCCACCGCCCCACCCGACCCGTACCGGCCTGCCGCGCCCGCGTATATCTGATGTACCGTCAGATATATGTCCGCAGCGAAGCGCACCCGCAAGGTTGCCGTCGTCGGCGTCTCCCTCTCCGACTGCGGCCGTGTCGACACGGCCACCCCCTACGCGCTGCACGCCCAGGCCGCGCGCCGGGCGCTCGCCGACTCCGGGCTCGACCGCTCGGTCGTGGACGGCTTCGCCTCGGCCGGACTGGGCACGCTCGCCCCGCTGGAGGTCGCCGAGTACCTGGGGCTCCGTCCCACCTGGACCGACTCGACCGCCGTCGGCGGCGCCACCTGGGAGGTGATGGCGGCGCACGCGGCGGACGCGATCGCCACCGGGCACGCCCGCGCCGTCCTGCTGGTCTACGGCTCCACCGCGCGCGCCGACATCCGCGCGGGACGCCGTACCGCCGACCTCTCCTTCGGCGCCCGCGGCCCCCTCCAGTTCGAGGTGCCCTACGGCCATACGCTCATCGCCAAGTACGCGATGGCCGCCCGTCGCCACATGCATGAGTACGGCACCACTCTCGAGCAGCTCGCGGACATCGCCGTTCAGGCGCGTGCCAACGCCGCCCACAATCCGGATGCGATGTTCCGTGATCCGATCACCGTCGACGACGTCCTGAGCGGGCCGATGATCGCCGACCCGTTCACCAAACTGCACTGCTGCATCCGCTCGGACGGCGGCTGCGCGGTGCTGCTGGTGGGCGAGGAATACGTACCGGACACCGTCCCGCCGCCGGTGTGGGTCCTCGGCTCCGGCACCGCCCTCTCGCACACCACGATGTCGGAGTGGGACGACTTCACGGTCTCCCCCGCGGCGGTCTCGGGGCGCGCGGCCTTCCGGCGGGCGGGGGTGCGGCCGTCGGAGATCGATGTGGCGCAGCTCTACGACGCCTTCACCTATATGACCCTGGTGACCCTGGAGGACCTCGGCTTCTGCGCCAAGGGCGAGGGCGGCGCGTTCGCGGCCAAGGGACGGCTGACCCTCGGCGGTGAGCTGCCCACCAACACCGACGGCGGTGGCCTCTCCGCCTGCCACCCCGGGATGCGAGGACTGTTCCTGCTGGTCGAAGCGGTACGGCAGTTACGCGGTGAGGCGGGCGACCGCCAGGTCCGCGGAGCGGGCGGACGGCTGCCGGAACTGGCCGTGGCGTCCGGGACGGGCGGCTGGTTCTGCTCGTCGGGCACGGTGGTGCTCGGCCGCGGCTGACGGCCCGCCGTGCTTGCCCCGGCCGGATCCGGATGATCGGATGGCCGGGATCACGGGGCGAGCGAGCGTACGCGGAGGCGCGGGCGCGGGAGGCGGAGAACGTCCGATGAGCGGAGCCGAGGAGCGGCGCCCCGGGGCGCCTGGGGCGGGTACGGCCGGTGAGTCCGGCCTGCCGGAGGAAGCCGGTGTGCCCGAGGAGCCGGGCGAGACCGACGCCTCGTTCCGGGAGCTGCTGGGCGGGCTCCGCGTACGCCACGGCGGCGAACTGCCCGTCTTCACCCCGGAGCAGGCCCCGGACACCCCGCTCCCGCTGTTCCGGCGCTGGCTGCGCGAGGCCGCGGTGTCGGGCGAACCGGCACCGCACACCATGGTGCTGGCCACCGCCGGTGCGGACGGCCACCCGTCGCAGCGTGTCGTGATGCTGCGCGGAGCCGACGCCCGCGGCTGGCACTTCGGCACCCACCGCACCAGCCGTAAGGGCCGGGAGCTGGCCGAGCGCCCGTACGCCTCGCTCGCGTTCCACTGGCCGCACACCGGCCGTCAGGTGCGGATCGGCGGCCGGGTGCACGAGGCCGGGGCCGAGGAGAGCGCGGCGGATCTGCGCGGCCGGTCCCCCGCCGCGCTCGCGGCCGCGCTGGCCGGTGCCGGGCGTCAGAGCGAGGTGCTGGAAGCGCGCGAGGAGCTGGTGCACGCTTTCGAGGCGGCGTACGAGCGGGCGGAACGGGAGCCGGACGCCCCCGCGCCCAGCTGGACCCTGTACGCCCTGGAGCCGGACGAGGTGGAGTTCTACCAGGAGGAAGCGCGACGGCGGCACGTACGGCTGCGCTACCGGCGCGCACCGGAGGCGTCCGGCGGCTGGCGCCGGGAGCTGCTCTGGCCCTGAGCCCCGCCCGTTGCTCACGCCTTGGGGTCACCGCGGCCGCCCTTGGGGTCACCGCGGTTCGTCGACGGCCAGCCGGGCGTGCAGATGGACATCTCGGGGCGTCCCGCCCCGGTCGAAGCGCGCCTGGCGCATCACGCCCTCGGCCGCGTATCCGCAGCGGAGACCGACCCGGCAGGACGCCTCGTTGCCGATGTCGTGCCGGAGTTCCAGCCGGTGCAGCCCGAGCTCCCGGAAAGCCCAGCCGGTGACGGCCCGGAGGGCGCGGGAGGCGATCCCGCGGTCGCGGGCCTCGGGCAGCACCCAGTAGCCGACGCGGCCGCTGCGGTCGCCGTAGTCGATCAGCCCGACGGAGACATGGCCGCGGATCTCGGCGTCCTCCAGGACGGCGAAGGACGCCATGTCGCCGCGGCGCCAGCCGTCTGCCCGGCCGTGGGTCCAGAGGTGGACGTCCTCCTCGTCGTCGACGAGGGCCACCGGGGTGTTCCAGCGGCGGAAGTCGGGGTCGGTCAGTCCGCGCAGGGCGGCACGGCGGTCCGCCGGGGTGTCCTCCCACGGGCGCAGCCGCAGTCCGGGGGCCTGGAGCTCGACCGGTCTCAGCACCCGGTCATTCAAGCAGCGGGCGGAAGACGGGAACAGCCGGTGTCGAGCCGTCCCGCGGGGCACGGAAGGCGGCGCGCAGCGGCATCCCGACGCGCAGCCCGGCCCCATGGTGCGGTGCGCAGGTGGGACCGGCGACCACTTCGGTCATCATCCGCGGCCCTTCGGCGAGATCGACGACGGCGGCGGTGTACGGGACGCGCCCGCCGAACGGGGGCAGGTCGTTCCGGTGCACCACGGACCAGGTGTAGAGGGTCGCGGCACCGCTCGCCTCCTCCCAGGCGACGTTCTCGCTCCAGCAGTGCGGGCAGAACTCGCGGGGGTAGTGGTGGGCGCGTCCACAGGCCGCGCAGCGGCGGATCAGCAACCGGCCCCCGGCCGCGGCGTCCCAGTAGGGGCGGGTGAAGGCGTCGGGCTCGGGCACGTCGAAGCGCGGGGCCCCGCCGGTGTGCCCGGCGCCGGATCCGGTGGATGCACCGGCGCTCACAGGAACAGCCCCCATGTCTCGTCCAGCGACCAGGTCTGCCAGCTCATCGCGGCCAGTGCCACCAGGGAGATCAGCATCATCATGGCGTTCTGCCCCTGTTCGGCCCAGTCGTGGATCATGAGCAGGAAGTAGAGCAGGTTGAGGAGCAGCCCGCCGATCAGGGCGACGGGGGTCAGCAGACCGAGGACCAGCCCTAGCCCGAGGGCCAGTTCGGCGTGGACCACCACATACGCCATGGTCCTGGGCCGCGGCGCGACGACGGTGTCGAACCCGCGCCGGACGAACGCCCAGCGGTGCTCGTCCGCGACCCCCTTCGCCCAGGCGATTCCGCTGCCGCGCCGGAACCAGCTCGCCTTGTCCTTGTGCCGCCAGCTCTCCAGCCACCACAGCCCGAGTCCGATGCGCAGCACGGCCAGCCATTCGGGGCCGCTGAGCCAGATCGTCCGCATGGTGTGCCCACCTCCTGCCCGGCTGATCACCATCCGTTTCTGACGGTACGTCAGTTTCATGGGACGGACGGGATGTGCGCAAGGGGTAGGGAGTGCGGTACGGGCCGTGACCTTTCCGCAATCGATTCGGAATCGGTTTGACCGAAACCCGTCAAAAAATGCCGACTACGCTCGCCCGCATGGCAGTCGACAGTTCCTCTCCGAAGTCCTCACCCGTGTATGTGATCGGCGGTGGACCCGGCGGCCTCGCCACCGCCGCCACGCTGCGCGAGCGCGGGATCCACGCGGTGGTCCTGGAGAAGTCCGACACGGTCGCCACCTCCTGGCGCAACCACTACGACCGGCTGCATCTGCACACCACCCGTCGACTGTCCGCACTCCCCGGACTGGCGATGCCGCGCGCGTTCGGGCGGTGGGTCACCCGGGACAACATGGTCCGGTATCTGGAGCGCTACGCCGAACACCACCGGCTGGAGGTCGTCACCGGGGTCGAGGTCTCCCGGATCGAGCGGACGGCGGACAACACGGAGTGGCTGCTCCGGGCCACCGGCGGACGGGTGCTGACCTCGCCGGTGGTCGTGGTCGCCACCGGCTTCAACCACACCCCGCGACTGCCGGACTGGCCGGGCCGTGACACCTACACCGGCGAACTGCTGCACGCCGGGCACTACCGCAACGCCCGCCCCTACGCGGGCAAGGACGTCCTGGTGGTCGGTGTCGGCAACACCGGCGCGGAGATCGCGGTCGACCTGGTCGAGGGCGGCGCGGAACGGGTGCGGCTCGCGGTCCGCACCCCGCCGCACATCCTGCGCCGCTCGACGGCGGGCTGGCCCGCGCAGCGCACCGGCATCCTGGTGCGGCGGCTGCCGCGGCCACTGGTGGACCGGGCGGCCCGGGTGATGTGCCGGGTGAGCATGCCGGACCTCACCGAACGCGGACTGCCCTGGCCGGAGACCGGGCTCTACACCCGGGTACGGCAGGGGGCCATCCCGGTGCAGGACGTGGGGCTCGTCGACGCGGTGCGGACGGGCCGGGTGGAGGTGGTCGCGGCGGTCGACTCCTTCGACCAGGACAAGGTGGTGCTGGCGGACGGCAGCCGGATCAGCCCGGAGGTCGTCGTCGCGGCGACCGGCTACCGGCGCGGACTGGAGGAGCTGGTCGGCCATCTGGGCGTGCTCGACGCCCGCGGCCGGCCCCTCAGCCACGGCCGGCGCACCCTGAAGGCCACCCCGGGACTGCACTTCACCGGTTACACCAATCCGATCAGCGGCATGCTGCGGGAACTGGCCATCGACGCCCGCAAGATCGCGAAGACGATAGCCCGCTCCACCTCCTGACCACCTCCGTTCCCCGCGTCGAGCACCCCGCACCGGGGCCCGACCGCCCGCCGCACCGCGCGGCCCGGCCAACGCCGGGCCGTCACGGTGCGTGTTCTCCGCGCATCGAGCATTCCTGACAGGCTCTCGTTTCAGTAGCCTGAACTAGGCAGTAATTTGACTGGGCGTCAGATCTGTGACTATTGGCCATCGAGCAGGAGTGGCGGACACCGATGCTTGGATCGACTCACGGCACCCTCACCACCAACTCCCGTCACGCCCGAGCCGTCGCCTGCGGACGGGCTCCCGGCCCCACCGTCCACGTCCACACCGGCGCCGCGGGGGCCGGGAGCGCCGAGGAGGCGGTGGACCGGGACGTCAGCGGCCGCCCGCTGCACGCCGCCGTCCCCGACCTGGACCGGTTCTTCCGCCCCGAGTCGATGGCGCTCATCGGCGCGTCCGACGCCGAGGGCCGCCCCAACACCGGAATCACCCGGCAGCTCGTGGCCTGGGCCGAACGCGTCGGCGCCCGGCTGCACCCCGTCCATCCCTCCCGTCCGTCCGTCTTCGGCATTCCCTGCGTCCCCTCCGTGGCCGACCTGTCCGAACCGGTCGACCTCGCCGTCCTGCTGGTCCGCGATCCCCTCCCGGTCATCGAGGAACTGGCCGGGGCCAAGGTGAGGTTCGCCGTCGTCTTCGCCTCCGGTTTCGCCGAGACCGGGCCCGAGGGCGCCGCCGCCCAGGAGCGGCTGGCCACCGCGGCCCGCCACGCCGGACTGCGACTGCTGGGGCCCAACACCAACCTCAACGCCTTCGAGGAGTTCCGCGAGGACCTGGACGGACCCGCCATCGCCCTGATCACCCAGTCCGGCCACCAGGGCCGCCCCGTCTTCACCCTCCAGGAACTCGGCATCCGGCTCAGCCACTGGGCCCCGACCGGCAACGAAGCGGACCTGGAGTCGGCCGACTTCATCTCCTACTTCGCCACCCGGCCCGAGGTCGGCGCCATCGCCCTGTACGCGGAGGGGCTCAAGGACGGCCGCGGCTTCCTGCTGGCCGCCGACCGGGCCGCCCGCGCCAAGGTTCCCGTGGTCGCCGTGAAGGTGGGCCGGACCGAGACCGGCGCCCGGACCGCCGCCTCCCACACCGGCAAGCTCACCGGCGCGGACGCGGTGGTGGACGCGGCCATGCGGCAGTACGGCGTGATCCGGGTGGACGGTCTGGACGAACTCCAGGACACCGCCGCCTTACTGGCCCGGGCCCGGCCCCCGCGCGCCGAGGGCGTGGTGGTGTATTCGATCTCCGGGGGCACCGGGGCCCACTTCGCCGATCTGGCCACCGCGGCCGGACTGCCCCTGCCCGCCCTCTCCGCCGAGAAGCAGACCGAACTCCACCAGTGGATACCCGCCGACCTCAACGTGGCCAACCCGGTGGACAACGGCGGCCATCCGGTCGGCGACTGGCGCGGCCGGAAGATCATCGACGCGATCCTCGCCGATCCGTCCGTGGGGGTGCTGATCTGTCCGATCACCGGCCCCTTCCCGCCCATGAGCGACCGGCTCGCCCAGGACCTGGTGGCCGCGGCCGAGCAGACCGACAAACTGGTGTGCGTGATCTGGGGCTCGCCCGTGGGCACCGAGGACGCCTATCGCACCACCCTGCTCGGCTCCTCCCGGGTGGCGACCTTCCGCACCTTCGGCAACTGCGTCACCGCCGTACGCGCCTATCTGGACCACCACCGCTTCACCACCGGCTACCGCTCCCCCTTCGACGACGCCCCGCGCACCCCCTCCCCCGCGGTGCGCAAGGTGCGCGGGCTGATACGGCCCGGAGAGCAGCTGAGCGAGCACGCGGCCAAGCAACTGCTGCGTGCCTACGGCATCCGGGTGCCCCGCGAGCAGCTGGTGACCAGCGCCGCGGCCGCCGTCCGCGCCGCCGGGCTGGTCGGCTACCCGGTCGTGATGAAGGCGTCCGCCCCGCAACTCGCCCATAAGACCGAACTCGGGCTGGTGAGGCTGGGGCTGACCTCCGCCAGCCAGGTCCGTGACACCTATCGCGAGCTGACCGACATCGCCCGCTTCGAAGGCGTCGACCTCGACGGCGTCCTGGTCTGCCAGATGGTCGAGCGCGGGGTGGAGATGGTCGTCGGCCTCAGCCACGATCCGCTCTTCGGCCCCACCGTGACCGTCGGTGTAGGGGGTGTGCTCGTCGAGGTCCTGAAGGACACCGCCGTACGCGTCCCTCCGTTCGGCGAGGACCACGCCCGCGCGATGCTCGGTGAACTGCGCGGCCGCGGCCTCCTCGACGGTGTGCGCGGCGCTCCCCCCTCCGATGTGGACGCCCTGGTCGAGGTGGTGCTGCGGGTCCAGCGCATGGCCCTGGAACTCGGCGACGACCTCGCAGAACTCGAGGTGAACCCGCTGATGGTGCTGGAACGCGGCCAGGGCGCGGTGGCGCTGGACGCGCTCGCGATCTGCCGCTGAACCCCCCGGTCCCGTCGGCCCCACGGGCGGTCCCGCCGGTCCCATGGGCGCGGTGCGCCCGCACGGCCCGGTGGCGCCGGTCCACCCCACCGCACCCGTCCACCCCGCCGAGCACACCGATGTCCGGAGCTTCCCCATGATGTCTCCCTCCCCCGAAGACTCCCTCGACTCCGTTCTACGGCACGCCACTGACAACGGCGTCTCGTGGATCACCCTGAACCGTCCGGCCGCGCTGAACGCCATCACCCCTGACCAGCGGGAACGACTGATCTCCCTGTTCGAGGGCGCCTCGGGCGACCCGGCGGTCCGGGCGGTCGTGCTCACCGCCACCGGCAAGGGCTTCTGCGCGGGCGCCGATCTGCGCGGTCCGTCGGCGAACGGACCGCGGGGCGAGCGGATCCCGGGTGATGTGGCCCGGCTGATCCGGTCGGGGGCGCAACGGCTGATCGCCTCGGTGCTCGACTGCGAGAAGCCGGTCATCGCCGCCGTGAACGGTACGGCGGCGGGGCTCGGCGCCCATCTGGCGCTCGCCTGCGATCTGGTGCTGGCGGCCGAATCGGCCACGTTCATCGAGGTGTTCGTCCGCCGTGGCCTGGTCCCCGACGGCGGCGGAACCTATCTGCTGCCCCGGCTGACCGGACCGCAGCGGGCGAAGGAGCTGCTGTTCTTCGGCGACCGGCTGCCCGCCGCGGAGGCCGAACGGCTCGGCCTGGTCAACCGGGTGGTCCCGGACGCCGAGCTGGCCGCCACCGCCCGTTCCTGGGCCGAGCGGCTGGCCGCCGGACCCACCCGCGCCATCGCCCTCACCAAGGCGCTGGTGAACGCCTCGCTCGACGCGTGCCGGGCCACCGCGTTCGCCGCCGAGGCGACCGCCCAGGAGATCAACATGACGACGGACGACGCGAACGAGGGCGTCCGCGCGTTCACCGAACGCCGCACCCCCGACTACCGGGGCCGCTAGGCCGTGTCCTGGCGCCGCCGGTCCCGGTGAGCGGCGGTCCCGGTGGCGCCGGTCCCGGTGGCGCCGGTCCCGGTGAGCGGGCGCTTCATATCCCTTCCGATCTGATGCTCCATCAGATTCAATGGAACACATGATGGGACATGCCGGTATGGCCGCCACCGCCGTCCGCTACCTGCGCGCGGTCGGCTCACCGACGTCGGCTCCCCGCACGGTGGACCCGCTGCCCCCGCCCGAACTGCGCTGCATCGGGGCGGATGAGCGCCTTCCGTTCGGTCCTGCCGAATTCCGCCGGGTGCTGGGTCACTTCGCGAGCGGTGTCACCGTGATCACGACGACCGACGAGGACGGTCCGACGGGCTTCGCCTGCCAGTCGTTCACCTCGCTGTCCCTGGCCCCACCGCTGATCGCCTTCATGGTCGCGCGCACCTCCACCACCTGGCCGAGGATCGCCCGCGCCGGGGTCTTCTGCGTCAACGTCCTGGGCGCGGACCAGGGCGAGCTGTGCCGGGGCTTCGCGGTGAGCTCGTCCGTCCGGCCGGACAAGTTCGCGGGCGTCGCCCATGAACCGTCCCCGGCCACCGGTTCGCCCCGGCTCACCGGCGTTCCGGCGTGGATCGACTGCGCGGTGCACACCGTGCACACCGGTGGCGACCACCTGGTCGTCGTCGGCCGGGTGGGCGCGCTGGGCACGGACGACGCGGCGGCGCGGACGGGTCCGCTGCTGTTCCACCGGGGCGGGTTCGGGGCGTTCACCCCGGCGTCGTAGCGCCCCGGGCACCCTTCGGGGACGACGGCCCGCGCGCGCAGCGCCGTCAGCCGTCAGCCCAGCCATCAGCCGGCGGACGGCACCGGCTCGGCGGCGGCCGGCGCGGACCGCCGGATCACCAGCGCCATCAGGGCCGCCACCGCGCACAGCGCCCCCGAGCCGTACCAGACGAGATCGTAGGAGCCGAACGCGTCCCGCGCCGCGCCGCCGAGGAAGGCCACCAGCCCCGCCCCCACCTGGTGGGAGGCCAGCACCCAGCCGAAGACGATCGCGCTGTCCTCGCCGTACCGCTCCCGGCACAGGGCCATGGTCGGCGGCACGGTGGCGACCCAGTCGAGTCCGTAGAAGACGATGAAGAAGATCATCGGTGGATGCACCGCGTCGGCCAGCAGGATCGGCAGGAACATCAGGGAGACCCCGCGCAGCGCGTAGTAGACGGCCAGCAGCCGCCGTGCGTCGAAGCGGTCGGTGAACCAGCCGGACGCCACCGTCCCCAGGATGTCGAAGACCCCGATGACGGCGAGCAGGGTCGCGGCGGTCGGCACCGGCATCCCGTGGTCGTGCGCCGCCGGGACGAAGTGGGTCTTGACCAGACCGTTGGTCGAGGCCCCGCAGATCGCGAAGGTCCCGGCGAGCAGCCAGAAGGTGCCGCCGCGGGCCGCGGAGACGAGCGCGCTGACCGCGCGCCGGGCCGCGCCCCGCCGCGGCTCGGGCCGCGGGGCGGGCGGCCCCTGGGCGCCGTAGGCCGGGAGTCCCACGTCCGAGGGGTAGTCGCGCAGGAGCAGCCAGACCAGCGGCACGATGGCGAGCGCGGCGAGCGCGACGGTCACGGCGGCCGGACGCCAGCTGTGGTGTTCCACGATCCAGGAGAGCAGCGGCAGGAAGACCAGCTGGCCGGAGGCCCCGCCCGCGGTGAGGATGCCGGTCACCAGTCCGCGCCGGGCGACGAACCACCGGTTGGTGACGGTCGCGGCGAACGCGAGCGCCATGGAGCCGCTGCCGAGGCCCACCAGCACGCCCCAGCAGAGGACGAGCTGCCAGGGGGCGGTCATGAAGACCGTCAGCCCGCCGCCCGCGGCGATCACGAGCAGGGCGGCGGCGACGACCTTGCGGACGCCGAAGCGATCCATCAGGGCCGCCGCGAACGGCGCGGTGAGCCCGTAGAGGGCGAGATTGACGGAGACCGCGAAGCCGATGGTGCCGCGTGACCAGCCGTACTCCTCATGGAGCGGCTCGATCAGCAGACCCGGCAGCGAGGCGAACCCGGCCGCCCCGATGATCGTCACGAAGGTGACGGCGGCGACCAGCCAGGCCCGGTGCGGGGTGCGGAACGGGAGCCGTCCGCGGGGCGCCCGCCGCGAGGCCTCCGCGGGCCGCGGCTCATGCTGCTCTGAGGCTCGGGGGAGTCCGGTTGTCTGCGTCACCCGAACAGGATCGGCGGGGCGGCCGCGGCGAGCGAGTGGCCCGTGGGACAGCATTCGCTAGGATCGGGCCAGAGCCATGGCCCGTCATGGCCCGTGATGTGACCGTTCGCTCAGGAGGTGGCGGATGTCCCGGCCGGAGTCGACCGAACGGCGCCACCGCGTGGTGGTGCTCGCCCTGCACGGGGTGATCCCCTTCGAACTCGGCATCCCCTACCGGATCTTCGGCAGGGCCCGCTCCCCCGAGGGTCTCCCCCTCTACGACGTGCTGACCTGTACCCCCGAGCCCGGTGCGGTGCAGACCGATGCCGACTTCCCGATCACCGTGGAACGGGGACCGGAGGCCCTGGCCGGGGCCGACACCATCGTGGTGCCCGCCTCACTCGAGCTCGGTCCGGTGATGGAGGAGGGCAGGCTGCCCGCACCGCTCGCCGAGGCGCTCACCCATGCCCGGCCCGGTGTCCGCTGGGTGTCCATCTGCACGGGCTCGTACGTGCTCGCGGCGGCCGGTCTGCTCGACGGCCGTCCGGCCACCACCCACTGGCACAACACCGACCACTTCCAGCAGCTCTTCCCCGACGTCGCGGTCGACCCGGACGTGCTCTTCGTGGACGACGGCGACGTGCTCACCTCGGCCGGTGTCGCCTCCGGTGTGGATCTGTGCCTGCACATCGTGCGCCGCGACCACGGTACGGCCGTGGCCAACGACGTCGCCCGGCGCAGCCTGGTGCCGCCGCACCGCGACGGCGGTCAGGCGCAGTACATCCGCCGTCCGCTCCCCGAGCCCCAGCAGGCCACCACGACGGCGGCACGCGCCTGGGCGCTGGGCCGTCTGGACCGTGCGCTCACGCTGCGCGAGCTGGCCGCCCAGGAGGCGATGAGCGTACGGACCTTCACCCGGCGCTTCCGTGAGGAGACCGGGGTCAGCCCCGGCCAGTGGCTCGTGGCGCAGCGGGTCGAGCGTGCGCGGCAGTTGCTGGAGGACACCGATCTGTCCGTGGACCGGATCGCGCGGGACGCGGGCTTCGGCACGCCCGCGTCGCTGCGCCAGCACCTCCAGACGGCGCTGGGGGTCTCGCCGACGGTCTACCGGCGCACGTTCCGCACCGGGGGCGCGGCCGTCGTCCCCGGTGGCGGGACGCCTGATGACTCCCGTGACGGGCGCGTCAGAAGGTGAGCACGGCCCGTGCCACCCGCCCGTGGTGGGCGTCGTCGGCGGCCTTGGCGAAGTCCTCCACCGGATAGCTGCGGGTGATCAGTTCGTCCAGCAGCAGTCTGCCCCGCCGGTAGAGGTCGGCGTAGAGGGCGATGTCGCGCTGGGGGCGGGAGGACCCG
This sequence comes from Streptomyces sp. NPDC045899, assembly GCF_056431485.1. NCBI lineage: Bacteria > Bacillati > Actinomycetota > Actinomycetes > Kitasatosporales > Streptomycetaceae > Streptomyces > Streptomyces sp. NPDC045899. Next base: position 78,888 of record NZ_JBWKKP010000029.1, on the reverse strand, counting down.
TAGCGGCAGCCGAGGATGGACTTGTCCAGGTAGAGCGAGGAGACCTGGAAGGACGCCTCGGCGTCGGCGGGCGGAACGCCGAGCAGCACCGCCTGGCCGTTGCGGTCGAGCAGGTCGACGGCCTGCCGGATGAGCTGGGTGGAGCCGACGCATTCGAAGACGTGGTCCGCGCCGGCCGGCAGGACCTCCCGGGCCGCCTCGGCGGAGGGGACGAAGTGGGTCGCGCCGAAGTACCGGGCCAGGGGCTCCTTGGCGGGGTTGGAGTCGACGGCCACCACGGTCGAGGCCGCGGCGATCCGGGCCCCCTGGAGCACATTGAGACCGATCCCCCCGGCACCGATGACCACGACGGACTCCCCGCGGTCCACCCGGGCGCGGTTGAGCACGGCGCCGACACCGGTGAGCACGCCACAGCCGATGAGGGCGGCCGAGGTGAGCGGGATCTGCTCGGGGATGTTCACCGCCTGAACGGCTTTGACCAGAGTGCATTCAGCAAAGGCCGAATTCGAGGCGAAGTTGAACAGGCGCTGCCCGCCGGGGCGGGAGAACGGCCGGGTCGGCCGGCCGATCGCCGCCCGGCACATCGTGGGGCGGCCACGGTCGCAGTCCGGGCAGGTCCCGCAGTTGGCGAGGGTGGAGAGCGCGACGTGGTCGCCGGGGGTCACATGGCCGACGCCGGGCCCCACCGCCTCCACCACCCCGGCCCCCTCGTGGCCGAGGACGACCGGGACGGGAAAGGGGATGGTGCCGTCGATGACCGACAGATCGCTGTGGCAGAGCCCGGCGGCGGCGACACGCACCAGCACCTCACCGGGGCCGGGGTCGCGGACCTCCAGGTCGTCGACGACCCGCGGCTCCGTGCCGTCGAAGACGACGCCTCGCATCCTCATCACACTCCCTCTGACCGCTCTCATGAGGCCCAGACGACCGACTGGAGTTCGCTGTACGCGTGCAGTCCGAACGAGCCGCCGTCGCGGCCCACTCCGCTCTCCTTGAACCCGCCGAAGGGGGTCTCGGGGTGGCGCTGTGCGGTGTTGACGCCCACGTTCCCGCTGCGCAGCCGGGCGGCGAGGGACCAGGCGCGGCCCGCGTCCGCGCTGAAGACGTAGTCGTGGAGGCCGTAGGCGGTGCCGTTCGCGATCCGCACCGCCTCGTCCTCGTCGTCGAACGGCAGGGCCACGACGACCGGGCCGAACACCTCCTCCCGGGCGATGGTCATCGTGGGGTCGGCGTCGGCGACGAGGGCGGGTGCCGCGTAGAAACCGGGCTTGAGGGCGGGGCGTTCACCGCCCGTGACGATGCGGGCGCCCTGTTCACGGGCTCCGGCGAGGTGGGCCTCGACACGGTCGCGCTGGGCTGCGGAGATCAACGGACCGACGACCGTGGAGTTATCCACAGGGTCACCGATCTTGAGTGACTCTGCGTAATGTGTGAGTGCGGCGACGACCTTCTCGTACAGCGATCGATGGACGAGCACGCGGGTCGGCGCCGTGCAGATCTGCCCACTGTGGAAGGAGAAGGTCGAACCGACCGCCCCGACCGCCGACGCGATCACTCGCTCGTCGGCGTCCCCCAGGACGATGGCCGCGCCCTTGCCCCCGAGTTCCATCAGGGTGCGCTTCATCGACCGCCCCGCGGATTCGGCGATCTTCTTCCCCACGGTGGTGGATCCGGTGAAGCTGACCATGTCGACACCGGGGTGGGCGACCAGCGCCTCGCCCACCACCGGGCGCGAGCCGGTGACGACGTTGAAGGCACCGTCCGGGAGCCCGGCCTCCTTCAGCAGCGGGCCGAGTTCGAGACAGCACAGGGGATCCTGCGGGGCCGGTTTGGCCACGACCGTATTTCCCATGGCCAGGGCCGGGGCGACCTTGCCCGCGAGATTCGCTAGAGGGAAGTTGTAGGAGGTGATACAGGCGATGACACCCAGGGGGCGGCGGACCGCGGCCGCCCCGATGAGCCCGCCGGGCGCCAGCGGGGTGGCGGCCACGGGCAGCGGGGCCAGCGGCAGGGTGACCGGTTCGACGGCGCCGCGCGCGTAGCGGCGGAAGCGGTCGACGGCCGGGGGCACTTGCAGCGCCGAGGTGACGCGCAGCGTCGCGCCGGTCTCCGCCTGGAGCAGGGGCACCAGGTCCGCGGAGCGCTCGGTCAGCAGGGCGGCCACGCGGTCGAGTACGGCGGCGCGCTCCCGTGGGGCGGTGCGCGACCAGCCGTCGTACGCGGCGCGGGCGGCCCGGACCGCGGCGTCCACATCCGCCTCGGCCGCCTCGGGGGCGTGGCCGACGGTCTCCTCGGTGGCGGGGTTGAGCACCGGGTAGTGCCCCTGACCGGGCGCCCGCCAGGCGCCGTCGATCCAGTGTCCGTACCCGCTCTGCCGGTCTGTGGTCATCGGCGTGCTTCCTTGGGGAGGTGGAGTACCCGCTCGGCGATGATGTTGCGCTGGATCTCGTCCGAACCGCCGTAGATGGTGTCGGCGCGGGAGAAGAGGAAGAGACGCTGGGAAGCGTCGAGTTCATAGGGGTGTTCCGCGGTCCAGCACATCGGGCCCAGTGCGGCCGCCGCACCCCTGACCTCGACGGCCAGTTCGCCGAGGCGCTGGTGCCAGCCGCCCCACAGCAGCTTGGCGACGCTGGGCGCGCCCGGGTCCCGCGCGGCGCCGAGGGTGCGCAGGGCGTTCCAGCGCATCACCTTCAGCTCGGCCCACTGCCGCACCAGCCGGTCGCGCAGTACGGGTTCGCGGGCGGCCCCGGTCTCCAGGGCCTGTTCCACGACCCGGCCCAGCTCCTGGGCGAAGCCGATCTGCTGGACGAGGGTGGAGACCCCGCGCTCCACCGCGAGCAGGCCCATGGCCACCTGCCAGCCGTGGCCCGCGCCGCCGACGAGGTGTTCGGCGCGGGCCACGGCCCCGTCGAAGAACACCTCGTTGAACTCCGCGGTCCCGGTCATCTGCCGGATCGGCCGTACCTCGATCCGTCCCGGCTGGTCCATCGGCACCAGCAGAAAGGAGAGTCCGTGGTGGCGCTGTGAGTCCGGCTCGGTGCGCGCCAGTACGAAGCACCAGTCCGCCTCCTGGGCGAGGGAGGTCCAGATCTTCTGCCCGGTGATGCGGTAGCCGCCCCCGCCCGGGTCGCGGACGGCGCGGGTCCGCACCCCGGCGAGGTCCGAGCCCGCACCCGGTTCGCTGTAGCCCTGGCACCACAGCTCCTCGCCGTGCGCGATGGCGGGCAGGAACCGTGAGCGCTGGGCAGCGTCGCCGTAGGCGAGCAGAGTGGGCGCGAGGAGGTTCTCACCGATGTGCCCGAGCCGTGCGGGCGCCCCGGCCCGGGCGTACTCCTCGGCCCAGACCACCTGTTGGGTCAGGGTGGCGGCCCGGTTCCCGTAGGCCCCGTGCGTACGGTCCCAGCCGAGGCCGATCCAGCCGCCCGCACCGAGCGCGCGCTCCCACTCCCGGTGGGCGGCCGCCCGGCCCGCCTCTCCGGGCGCCAGTCCGCGCAGGGCCGCGAACCGGCCGGTGACCTGTTCGTCGAGCCAGGTCCGCGCCTCACCGCGGAACCGCTCGTCCTCCGCCCCGAAAGCGAAGTCCACGACCTCTCCCCTCTCCGATGTGGCCGTTCCCGACGGCGGAGTGGTTCCCGGTGGGGTCCTCCCCGGTGGGGTTTCTCCTCGGTGGGGTCAGGCGTTGGGGCGCTGGTTGTCCGCGGCTGCCCGGGCCATCTCCTCCAGCCGCGCCAGCATCGGCATCGGATCGGTGCCGACGGTGCCCGGGAGGAAATCGGCGATCTTCTCGGGGGTCCAGGCACCCTCCGTGTATCCGGCGCGGAGCTCCCGGGGCTGGGCCCAGACCGCGATCTTGGGACCCGCGATCGTGTAGACCTGCCCGGTGATCCGCTCGGCGCGGGCGCGCTCGCTCAGCAGATAGACCACGAGCGCCGCGACGTCCTCCGGTTCGCCGATCTCCGTCAGCTCCATCGGGACGTTGGCGGACATCCGGGTGCGGGCGACCGGGGCCACGCAGTTGGCGGTGACCCCGTACTTGTGCAGCCCCAGCGCGGCGCTGCGGACCAGGGAGATGATCCCGCCCTTGGCTGAGGCGTAGTTGGCCTGGGCGACGCTTCCCTGGTGGTTGCCGCTGGTGAAGCCGATCAGGGTGCCGGAGCGCTGCCCGCGCATCACGGCCGCGGCGGCCCGGAAGACGGTGAAGGTGCCCTTGAGGTGGGTGGCGACGACCGGGTCCCACTCCTCCTCGGTCATATTGAAGAGCATCCGCTCGCGCAGGATCCCGGCGACACAGACGACTCCGTCGAGCCTGCCGAACCGGGCGAGCGCGGTGTCCACGACGCGCTGACCACCGGCCATCGTCGAGACGTCGTCGGCGACGGCGACCGCCTCACCGCCCGTGCCGGCGCCCGTGCCCGTGCCGTTCGGCCCCATCGCCTCGATCTCCTTGACCACGGCCTCGGCGACCTCGCTGCTGGGCTCGGCCCCCTCGATCGAGACCCCGTAGTCGTTGACGACGACCTTCGCTCCCTCGGCCGCGCAGGCGAGGGCCACGGCCCGGCCGATGCCGCGCCCGGCCCCGGTGACGGCGATCACCTTGCCGTCCAAGAAGTTGCCCACGTCGCGTCCCCTCCCGGAGTATCTGACGGTCCGTTAGATTTTTGAGCAGAGGCGGCCCGAGTACAAGCCCCCGAACGGAAACCACGGAGGAGACGCCATGTCGCTGCCGGCCGAGTTCCACGAGATCGCGAAGCGCGTCAACAACTGGGGCCGCTGGGGGGCCGCGGATGAGATCGGCACCCTCAACCTGATCACCGACGAGGTGGTCCGGAACGCCGCGGCGACGATACGGACCGGCCACCGCGTCCCCCTCGCGGTGCCGTTGCGCGAGGACGGCGTACAGACCGGGATGATCCCCGGGCGGATCAATCCCCTGCACACCATGGTCGCCGTCAACCGGGAGATGTTCGGCCCGGGCACGGTCGCCACCAGCGACGACGCGGTGACCATGGGGCTCCAGGCGGGCACCCACTGGGACGGGCTCACCCATGTCTCGCACTCCGGCAGGATCTACAACGGCCGCCCCGCCGACTCCGTCACCGCCCACGCCCGCGCCGCGTTCAGCGGGATCGACACGGCGCGCCACATCGTCTCCCGCGGTGTGCTGCTCGACGTCGCCCGCGCCCGCGGCACCGACCGGCTCCCGGAGGGACACCCGGTCACCCCCGAAGACCTCGACGCCGCCGAGGAGCTGGCCGGGGTGCGAGTGCGCTCCGGCGACATCGCGCTCATCAGGACCGGTCAGATCCAGCGCTGTCTGGCGGGTGACAGGGAGGCCTATGCGTTCCCCTCACCCGGACTGTCGATCCGCACCCCGGAGTGGTTCCACGCACGGGACGTGGCGGCGGTCGCCAATGACACGCTCACCTTCGAGATCTTCCCGCCGGAGATCGAGGAACTGTGGCTGCCCGTGCACGCCCTCGACCTCGTCGAGATGGGGATGCTGCAGGGCCAGAACTGGAACCTGGAGGAACTGTCGGCGGTCTGCGCCGACGAGGGCCGCTTCACGTTTCTGCTGTCGGCCACACCCGAGCCGTTCACCGGCGGAACGGGCTCCCCGGTCGCCCCCGTGGCGATCCTCTGACGGCCCCGCGATCACCGGCCCGCGACCCTGCGGCCATCGCGAACGCCTCCGCCCCGCGGCCGTCACGGCCGCGCGGCGCACGCCGGAACGGCGCGAGGGGGCGGGCGGGTCAACGGGCGGCGGTGCGCCGATGCACACCCCGAGCACGGCACCGCGCACCGCCACCCGGCTCCGGCGCTGAGCCCTGTTCAGCCGCCGGGCCGCGACCCGCACTCGCCGAGGAACGACTCCCTGGACACAGAGCCCACAGAGTCACCAACGCCCTCGACGTCCCCTCGCGACGAATCGCTGATCCTAGAGTGATCAACCGACCACGTCACGTCAACACCTGGTCTGGACTTTGTCGAGTCCGCCCCATATGTGAGGGCGCGTGAGCGGTGCCGTGTGCGGCCAGGCAGGGATCGTCCCGCCGACCGCGGTCGATCTCGCACCAGATGCGCTTGCCCGCGCCCTCCGGCTGCCAGCCCCAGCGGTCGGCGAGTCCGTCGACCAGCTCCAGGCCACGGCCGTTGGTGGCCTCCTCATCGGCACAGCGCTGCCGCGGCGCCCGGGTGCTGGCGTCCGCGACCTCGACCCGGACCGTCTCATAGCCCGGCCCCTTGCCGGTGAACGCCCCACCGCCACCGGCCGCGCTCCCACCGCCGCCGCTCCCGGCACCTCCGCCCGCGGCGGACTGTGCGGGGAAGAGCATCCGCAGCACCGCGGGACAGCCCGTATGCACCACCGCGTTGGTGACCAGCTCGGAAATCAGCAGGACCAACGTATCGGCCAGCGCCTCATCGGCCGCGATCCCGGAACCGGCGAGACGCGAGCGCGCCCATCGACGGGCCCTGCTCACCTCCGCGGGGTCTGGTTTGACCTCCATCTGCATCTGAAGCACCTGCACCGCTCACACCATCCGAACCGGCGGACACATCGCCTCGTACCTCCAAGAGGTCACGGACCGTGACTCCCTTGCGAGACAGCATGGTTGACGTACAGTCACCCCAACAAGCGCTTCGGTCATATTCCAGCGCCAAGGAGTATGCGTGGGGCATACTGTGCGACGCGCAGTACGCGGACTCGAACATCGAGTCCGGAGCGCCGCACACCCCGCGCGACCGGGGCACATCGCCATGCCCGGAGTCGCCCCACGGGCAACACCGGGTTTCTCGCACCCCATAAGCGCTCGCACCCAACGGAGAGTACCCGAGCACGGGCCCGACTCCCCCCTGTGACGAGTCACGCCTAGGAAACAACCCGGTATCAACGCTCGGTCACCTCTAAGCCCAGGGACTTCCCCGAAGATTGCGACATCCCAACAATTCAGGCGTATCCCCTGAGCTCGGCTACAAACATCGTGCACCGGTCGACATCAGACCAGCGGCGAGTTCTTCCTCGGCCGCCGCGGCGGTCTGCCACTGCTCGGCCCTCACCCACGCCCGCTTCAGATGCAGATGGACATCAGCCTCCCAGGTGAAACCCATCCCGCCGTGGACTTGCAGACAATCGCGGGCATTACGGACAGCGGCCTCATCCGCCAGCAATACGGCGGCGGCGATGTCCCCCGGGTCTTCGGTGACCGCGGCCGCGTACACCACACTTCTGGCTGTTTCCGCGCGGACCAGCATGGACGCGCACAGATGCTGGACCGCCTGGAACGCACCGATCGCCCGGCCGAACTGGACCCGCTCCCGGGCATGGGCGACCGCCGTCTCCACCGTCCGCACCGCGCTGCCCAGCTGCTGGGCGGCGGTCAACAGGGCCGCCTCGCGCCGTAGCCGGGCGGCGGTCCCGCACCCCGCGCCTCCCCCGCGCTCCCCGGATGACCGTTCCCCGGCCGGCGCCGGCGCAGCATCCCCGCACACCCGGTGCAGCGGGGTGGCCGGGTCCACGGACCGGACGGCCTCGGCCGACGAACCGATCTCCTTGGCGGTGCGGATCCCGGCGTCCCCCTCGCCGAGCACCAGCACCGCGTCGGCCGACGCCAGATGTTCGACCAGCACCGCGCCGCCCTGCCCGGCGCCCGCCGCGTCGAGCGCCGTCACCACGGCCTCCCCTCCGGCCGCACCCGCGACCGGCGCACCGGTGGCCGCGAGACCCGCCGCCAGATGCGTCGCGGCCAACGGGCCCGGCAGCAGGGCCCGGCCCGCCTCCTCGAAGGCCAGCACCGCCTCCGGCAGTCCGAGCCCCACCCCGCCCGCCGCCTCCGGCAGCCGCAGCGCGAAGAACCCGGCCGCCCCCAGCTCCCGCCACAGCCCCCGGTCGACCGCACCCGCACCCGCGCCCTCCCCGGCCGCAGCACCCCCGACGCCCTCCGCGTCCACCACCGCCCGCAGCCGCGACCGCGGAAAGCGCCGTTCCATCAGCTCGCGCATCCCCGCCCGCAGCGCCCGCTGGTCCTCGGTGAGCGAGAAGTCCACGGTCCGGTCACCGCCCCTTCGGCAGGCCGAGGATCCGCTCGGCCACGATGTTCCGCTGGATCTGCGAGGTCCCGGCCGCGATCGTGTACGACAACGACGAGAGCCGGTCCACGACCCACTCCCGCCCCGCGTCGAGCGCGTCCGCCCCCAGCACCTCGGCGGCCGCGTCGTACAGCTCCTGCCGCACCTGGGAGAAGCGCAGTTTGAAGACCGAGCCGCCGACACCCGGCACCCCGCCCGTGCGCTGCGCCTCGCTCACGTTCCACTGGGTGAGCCGCCACAGGGCCGCGCAGTCCGCCGCCAGCCGCCCCAGCCTCCGCCGCAGGACCGGGTCGTCCCAGCGGCCGTTGGCCCGCGCCGTCCGCGCCAAGGACTCCAGAACCCGGCGGCAGGCGACGACCTCGCCCACGAAGGCGGTGCCGCGTTCGAAGGACAGGGTCACCATGGTCACCCGCCAGCCGTCGTTCTCCGCACCCACCCGGTTGGCCACCGGCACCCGCACCTCGTCCAGGAAGACTTCGGCGAACTCCGCGGTCCCGGCGAGCGTGCGCAGCGGCCGTACGGTCACCCCCGGCGCGTCCATCGGCAGGGCGAGCCAGGAGATGCCCCGGTGCCTGGGGGTGTCCGGGGTCACCGGCGCCGTGCGCACCAGCAGTTCGCACCAGTCGGCGACCTCCGCGTGCGAGGTCCAGATCTTGCTGCCGCTGACGACGTAGTCGTCGCCGTCCCGCACCGCCCGGGTGCGCAGCGCCGCCAGGTCGGATCCGGCCTCCGGTTCGGAGAAGCCCTGGCACCAGACCTCGTCGCCGCGCAGGATGGGCGGCAGCCAGCGGGCCCGCTGCCCGGCCGTGCCCTCGGCGGCGATGGTGGGGCCCGCGTGCAGCAGCCCCACGAAGTTGGCTCCCACATAGGGGGCGCCCGCACGCTCCGTCTCCTCCAGGAAGATCAGGTGCTGGGTGGGGGTGGCGCCCTGTCCCCCGGCCTCCCGCGGCCAGTGCAGTCCGGCGTACCCGGCGTCGTGGAGCATGCGCTGCCAGCCGCAGTCATAGGCGCGGCGGGCAGGCCAGTCGGCGGGGTCCGGACGGGGCGGCAGCGCGGGCAGGACCCGGCGCAGCCAGGCGCGCAGCCGGTGCCTGAAGTCCTCCTCGTCCTCGGTACAGGAGAGATCCATCGGCCACCGCCCGCCCTTCGCCTCTGATGGAGCGAATCTGATGGAACGTCAGATCAGCGTGACTCCGGAAGGCTAGTCCGCACCCTCTGGACCGACAAGGCCCGGAGCCCTACGCTTCCGGCACGATCTGACTAATCGTCAGCTTTGGCGAGTGCGTGCCACGGGAGGCCGGGATGACCGACACCGCGCGTGAACTCGGAAGCACCGCCCAGGAGCTCGGGCGATCGGCGACGTTGTGGGAGCTGCTGGAGCGGCGCGCCGCCCTCACCCCCGACGCCACCGCCCTGATCCAGGCCGGCGACGATCCCCGCCAGGACCGGCGGCTCACCTTCCGCGCCCTGCGCTACCGCGCGGAGCGCACCGCGGCCGGTCTCCACGAGCTGGGCGTACGCCCCGGTACGCGGGTCGCCTGGCAGCTGCCCACCCGGATCGAGACGGTCGTCCTGACCATGGCGCTGGCCCGCCTCGGCGCCGTGCAGTCCCCGCTGATCCCCTCCTACCGCGAGCGCGAAGTGGGGTTCGCGCTGCGCGAGTCCGGGGCGCGCTTCCTCGCCGTCCCCGGGCGCTGGCGCGGGTTCGACCACACGGCCCTGGCCCGTCGGCTCGCCGCCGCGCTGCCCGAACCACCGCTGGTCCTCCAGGCGTACGACACCCTGCCCGAGGCCGACCCCGAATCCGTCACGCTGCCGCCGCCCCCGGCCGACGGGACCGCGGTGCGCTGGATCTACTGGACCTCCGGCACCACCTCCGACCCCAAGGGCGTCCTGCACACCGACCGCAGCCTCATCTCCGCCGGGGCCTGTCTCGCCCACGCCCTGCGGCTCGGCCCCGGCGACATCGGCTCCATGGCCTTCCCGTACGCCCATGTCGCCGGACCCGACTACACCGTGATGCTGCTCCTCCACGGCTTTCCGGCCGTGCTGCTCGAACACTTCGCGCTGCCCGGCTCGCTCGCCGCGTACCGGCGGCACGGGGTGACGACCGCGGGCGGCAGCACCGCCTTCTACGCGATGTTCCTGGCCGAACAGCGCAAGGACCCGGCGCACCCGCTCATCCCCACCCTGCGGCTGCTCGCCGGCGGCGGCGCCCCCAAGCCGCCCGAGCTGTACTACGAGGTCACCCGTGAGCTGGGCTGCGTCCTCACCCACGGCTACGGCATGACCGAAGCCCCCATGATCACCATGGGGTCACCGGACGACACCGACGACCTGCTGGCGACCACCGAGGGACGTCCCCCGGCGGACATGGAGATCCGCGTGGTGGACGGGGAGGTACGGCTGCGCGGCGCGGCGGTCTGCGCCGGATACCTGGACGAGGCCCAGACCCGGGACGCCTTCGACGAGGACGGCTTCTTCCGCACCGGCGACCTCGGCCACCTCACGGAAGGCGGCCATCTCGTCCTCACCGGGCGGGCCAAGGACATCATCATCCGCAAGGGCGAGAACATCTCGGCCAAGGAGGTCGAGCAACTGCTGTACCGGCACCCGGACGTGGGCGACGCCGCCGTGATCGGACTGCCGGACCCGGCCCGTGGAGAGCTGGTGTGCGCCGTCGTCGAACAGCCCGCGGGGGCCCCGCCGCTGACGCTCGAGGCCGTGACCGCGCATCTGCGGGACGCGGGACTCAGCGTCCACAAGCTGCCGGAACGGCTGGAGCTGGTGGACGCACTGCCGCGCAACCCGACACTCGGGAAGGTGCTCAAGTACCGGCTGCGGGAGCGGTTCGATGGCGGCGCCCCGGCCCCCGAGCCCTCGGCCCCGCCGGTCTAGCCCGTGGTGCTGTAGGTCGCCGTCGCCTGCTCGAAGTAGCGGGCGACCGCGCGGCGTTCATCGGACGGGCCGATCACCAGCACCACGTGGTACCGGCCGTCGATCAGCATCGCGAGGTTCCGGGCGTAGACATCGCGCCCGCTGCTGTCCCGCCAGCTGAACTCGCCCTCCGCCATGGCCGTACGGCCGACGTCGATCCGCCGCAGCCCCGAGGACGAGGCCCAGGAGGAGCCGCGGAAGGCGGCGAGCTCCGCCTCGCGGTTCTGCTGGTACGCCATGGGGTCGCCGCCGAACTCCGACGCCCGGTCCCGTCCTGCCACCACCAGCAGCTCGAAGTCACCGCCGAGGTAGCGGACCTGCCCGCGCCCGTTCTCCCCCCGCCGCGTCCAGTCCTCGTCCACCGCGACCTTGAAGCCCTTGGGGTCCTTGCGGACCACGAAGCCCTTCGCCACCCCCGCCGGTTGGGTGGACTGCGGCTCCGGCGAGTCCCCCTCGGCGCCGGACGACGCGGATCCCGCCGGATCGTGGGGAGCGGTGGGCGCGGTGCTCTGCGCGCCCGCCGAACCGGTACGGTCCTGGCCGCCGGTCTCCTTGTCACGCGGCATGAACATCGTCGCGTAGAGCACCGCCGCAGCCAGCGCGAGCAGTATCAGCAGCAACAGCACCCGGCCCAGCTTGCGCGGCTCGCGCGGCTCCTCGGCCGTACTCCGCACCGGCTGCTGTGCCGCCGTACGGTCCTCACGCGGCGTCCGGGCCGCTCTCGGCGGTCTGGGCTCCCGCGGCTGTCTGGCGCGCTTGTGGCGGCCGTGCGCGGCGGCCGACGGGGCGGGGCGGCCCCGCCCCCTGCGCACCAGCCAGCCGCGCCGGCGCACGACCGGCAGCCGACGGGGGTCGGACGTACCGCCCGGCCCGATCGACGGCACGGTGACGGTGCGGCTGCCCACATCCGGTTCGGGCGCGGAACGGATCAGCGAACGCAGCCAGCCGCGCAGCTCCTCGAAGTCCGGCCGCTCGGTGGGGTCCTGGCGCAGCAGCGACTCCACGACGGGACGCAGCGGACCGCACTCCTCCGCATATGCCGGGGCCTCCGCGCACACCATCTGAACCAGTTCGGCGGCGTGGTCCTCCGGGTACGGGGCATGGCCCTGGACGACGCGGTAGAGCAGGACGCCCAGCGCCCACAGATCCGCGGCCGGGCCGACGGGGGCCGCGAGCCGCCAGTTCTCGTGGACCGCCACCGCCTGCTCGGGCGCCCAGCGTTCGGTGACCGCGCCCACCACGACGATCCGCGCCTGCCGGGCCCGTTCGGCGGCCAGTGCGGTGCCGGGACCCCGGCCGGAGGCGGTACCGCCCGAAGCACCGTCGGTGTCCCAGGAACCCCCACCGGTGCCCGGACCGGCGTCCTCCCGCTCGCCGGGCCAGGGCGCGCCGTCGGTGACGAGGTCCTGCCCCGGGTCCCGCTCCTCCGCGTCCTCGTCGAATCCGGCCTCGTCGTACGGGTCCGCGTACGTGTCCGGGGACTCGCCGCCCGCGCGGGCCGCGGCCCGCGCTCCCGCCGCGTACGCCGCGATGGCACTGGCCCGTGCCGCGCGCGCGGCCGCGCCCTGCGGATCGGTCCCGCCACGGTCCGGTTCGCCCTCCCGCGCCCCCGGCAGCCAGGGCATGCCCGGATCGCGCTCGACCGCGGTGGGGCCACCGGGCCCGCCGGGAACGCCCGTTGCGCCGTTGCCACCCGCCGGGCCCCGCTCGGGGGCCGTACGCGGGCCGGGAAAGCCACCGGCCACGCCCTGGTCCCGGTAACGCGGTCCGGCACCGCGCTCCGCCGCCGGATCCGACGGCGCGGCCGGAGCGGGGATCGCCGCCGCGGGAGCGGGAATCGCCGGGGGCGGTTCGTCGGCCGGGGCGTCGTCCTCGTCGGCGCCGGAGGGCGGCGGCACCGGGTCGTAGCCGCACAGCGCCTCCTCGGCGGCCCCGGCCGCCAGACCGGTCAGCATCGCGCGGCCGTCGTCGCACAACAGGACGGTGCGCGTGGTGATGTTGCGATGGGTCCAGCCGTGGGCGTGCAGGGCGCGCAGCGCGGTCAGGATGTCGTTGGCGATCTCGGCGGCACGGTGCGGGGAGAGCGTCCCCTCGGCGAGCAGCGCGGCGAGCGGACGCCCCGCGACCAGTTCGCTGACGATCCACAGGCTGCCGGACTCGGCGAAGACATGGAAGACCTGTCCCAGCCGTGGGTGGTCGGGGAGCCGGGCAGCCGCCGTCGCGGCGACCATCGCGCGCCGTACCGCCGGATCGGCGCCCGCCGCCGTCCCGTCGGCCAGGCTCCCGCCCGTCCAGCCCCGGTCGCCCTCGCCCACCACTTCGGCGTCGACGACCTCCGGAAGCGGTATCTGCCGCAGATGGACTTCCTGCCCGCTGTAGGTGTCGAAGGCGCGGGTCTCGACGAACTCGTACTCGTCCGCGGGTGGCAGGGGCAGGCGATAGCGGTCGGCCAGCACCCGACCGGCGTACTCGTCCACGACGCCTCCCCGAGCACGGATGTCACGCACTCATCAGCACAGCCGGAAACCGTCAAGTACGGTCATTTTGCCGGTCCATACGGCTGCGCACGGTCCACGGCCTCTCACGATACGTGCCCGCGCGGCGCTTCGCCGACAGGAGTGCTCAGTCCGTGACGTCGAAGGTCTTGAAGGCGGTGTCGCGCAGCGTCCTGCACTCCTTCTCGTCCCACTTGGACGCCTCGCACGTGACCACGATGGCGAAGCCGTGGGTGCTGTCCACCTTGAACCCGCGGTTGATCGCCCGGACCCGCTTGCCGCCGGTCTCGTACTCGAACTTCCAGTCCGCGACCGTCGGATAGCCGTGCCAGTCGATCTCCTTGACGCCCAGACCCCTGTAGTTGGTCATCCGGCCCGGGGCGCCCTTCTCGCTCGCGCGCCAGTCCGCCGCCGCGTCGTCCCGGGGCGCATCGGTGAAGTCGATCTGGATACGCGGAACGGTGGAGCCGCCGTAGTACCTGCGGCTTCCGGCGTAGCTCCCGGGGTGGACCTGCCAGTTGTCCGGCATGGCCATGGTGAAGGGGAAGTCGGTGCCCTTGAACATCTTGTAGCCGTCCGGGAGCGAACCGCTCTCCTTGCCCCCGCCCTTGCCGCCGGAGTCCTCGCCCTTGCCGCCGCCCTCGTCGTCCGAGCCCTTGCCGCCGCCCTTGCCGGAGCGGTCGTCCTCGTCCGACCCCTTGCCGGACGCCTCCGACCCCGGGGACTTCCGGTCCGCCCCGCCGGTCCGCGCGGCATCACCCTTCTGGCTCTTCGCCTCGTCCCCGGCACCGGCCGAAGCGGCCTTGTCGCCACCGGAGGTGCCCTTGGCGCCGTCGTTGCTGTCACCGTTGTCGAGGGTGATGACCAGAACGACGGCCAGGATCGCGAGGACCACGGCCACGGCGATGATGATCAGTGTGCGCCTGGGCACCACATCGGTGAGCGAGGCGCGCGGCGGCTCGGGCGGCTCCGGGTTGACCGGGGACCGGGACGACGACGCGGAAGCGGCCGCTGCCTTCTTCTTCGCGGCGGCTTGTTTCGCGGCGGTCTTCTTCCCGGCGGCCGCCTTCTTCGCCGCCGCGGACCCGGCCGCCCCTCCGTCACCCGACGCGGAACCGGAACCTGACGCGGTCTTGGGGGACTTGGCCCCCGACCCCGCGGCGGCCGCGGCACCGGCGCCCGACGACCCCGATCCCGAACCGGACTTCCGCCCGCTCTCCGACCGCTTGGCCGCCGAGGCCGCCGCCGCGTTGCGCACCGAACGCAGCGCGCCACGCCTGCGCTCCGATACGGCCGACTCCTTGGCCTTGGCCGCGGCCTCCTCCTCCGCCGACGGGGCGGGCGGCAGCGTCATCGTGCGGGTGGCATCGGCGGGCGGCGGGGTGGCGGAGCCCTCCGGGGCGCTCAGCGCGTCCTCCAGGAGCGCTCGCGCACCGGCGTCGTCCAGCCGGCGGTCGGGGTCCTTGTCGAGCAGGCCGTAGATGACCTCCTCCAGCGGACCCGCGTTCTTCGGCGGCTCCACCGGCTCGGTCATCACGGCGGTGAGCGTGGCTATGGCGGTGCTCTTGTCGTAGGGCGGTACGCCCTCCACCGAGGCGTACAGCAGACCGCCCAGCGACCACAGGTCGGCGGGCGGGCCCGGCTTGTGGCCGCGGGCGCGTTCGGGAGAGATGTAGGAGGGCGCGCCGACGAGCATGCCGGTGGAGGTGACCGACGGGTCGCCCTCGACCTGGGCGATACCGAAGTCGGTCAGCACCACCCGGCCGTCGTCCGAGATCAGCACGTTGGACGGCTTGACGTCGCGGTGCAGGATGCCCGCCTGGTGGGCGGCGCGCAGCACATCGAGGACGGCGAGGCCGACCTCGGCGGCGCGGCGCGGGGTGAGCGGGCCGTCGTCGCGGACCACATCGGCGAGCGAGCTGCCCTCGATGAGCTCCATGACGATCCAGGGCCGGTCGTCCTCGTCGACCACGTCATAGACGGTGACGGCCCCGTTGCTGCGGATCCTGGCGATCGCCTTCGCCTCGCGCAGCGTACGGGTGATGAGCCGTCTCTTCTCGTCCTCGTCGACGCTGGACGGGAACCGCAGCTCCTTGACCGCGACCGTACGGCCGAGGGTCTCGTCGCTCGCGCGCCAGACCGTTCCCATGCCGCCCTGCCCGAGGATCTCCCCGAGCCGGTACCGACCGGCGAGGAGGCGCCCGGTCGAGCCCTGCGTCTTCTCCGCCTCCGACATGCGACCCCTCTGCAAATCAACCCACCCTGAACCCACCCTGGGAGAGCGACCATTGTCTCTCATCCGCGGACCCGCGGAAGTCCGGGGTCCACGGCGCGGCGCGCCGCCCTCCGCGACACCTGCGAACATCGCTGTATACGCAGAGAAGGAAGGCCCGTGTCATGCCCATCTCCGCCCTACGATGGCACAGGCGGAGCGGTGTGCCGACCGGCCCCGTGCGGCCGGCCGCGGTGACGGCCGCGCTCGCCGTCACTCTTTCGGCCGCGCTCTCCGGCTGCGGCCACGGCGGCGCGAACGGCGGTGCGGGCGGGGAGACACCGGCGAGCGCGCGGGCGTCCCGGGACGCCGCGGTACGGACGGCGCTCCGCGCGCTGATGGCCGACGGGGCCGCACCGGGCGCGGCGGTGCTGGTCCGGGACGGACGGGGGACGCGGTTCACCGCGGTGGGCGTGGCCGATGTCCGCACCGGACGGCGGATCCACCGGAATGACCACTTCCGCGCGGGGAGCCTCACCAAGACCGTCATCGCGGCGACCACGCTGCGGCTGGCCGCCCAGGGACGGCTGCGGCTCGACGACAGCGTCGCGAGCCAGCTGCCGGGGCTGGTGACCGGTCAGGGGAACGACGGGCGGCGCATCACCATCCGTCAGCTGCTCACCCACACCAGCGGTCTGTACGACTACACCGCCGACCCCGGGTTCGCCCGGCAGTTGTCCGCCGCCGGGAGCCGCACCCGTACCCCGGCCTCGCTGGTCCGCATCGCCGTCTCCCACCGCCCGTCCTTCCGGCCCGGGACCGACTGGCGCTACTCCAACACCAACTACGTCCTGCTGGGCATGGTGATCCAGCGGGTCACCGGCCGTCCGTACGCCGAGGAGGCACGGCGGCTGGTGCTGCGGCCGCTCGGTCTGGACGCCACGTCCTTCCCCGGCACCCGCACCACGCTTCCCGCTCCGCACGGCCGCGCGTACTCCGGGGCGGACGGCGCCCGACGGGACATCACCGACCTCAACCCCTCGGCGGCGGGGGCCGCGGGCGAGATGGTCTCCACCCTCGACGATCTGAACCGGCTGGTCGCCGGGGTCCAGCGCGGCCGGCTGGCGGGCAGCGCCGGGCTGCGCACACTGCGGGACACCTCGGCCTCCCACGGCCGGTACGGCATGGGGCTGTTCCCGGTGCGGCTGCCCTGCGGGATCACCCTCTGGGGGCACAACGGGGAGATCCCCGGGTCCTACGCGCTGGCCGTCTCCACCGCGGACGGGCACCGCGCTCTCGCCTACCGGCTCAACAGTGGCGCCCGGCCCTCGTCCGCCGATGAATCGGCCCTGCTCAAGGCCGCGTTCTGTCCGCGCAACACGGCGCGCCACTCGTAGAAGGCGGTAGCCGGCTTCCCCTCCGGCAGTCGCGGCCGGGCGGCGGCCCGGCCCGGCCGCGAGACCACCGCGCTCAGAGCGGGATGATGTCCGGCGCGCCCAGCCGGGCGGCGTCGGCCGTCAGATCGTCCGGCTGCCGCTGCGACTCGCGTTCGGCCTCCACCCGCTTCTCGTAGTGCTCGACCTCCTTGTCGATCTGCTCCTGGCCCCAGCCCAGCACCCCGGCCATCAGCTCGGCCACCTCGCGCGCGGTGCGCGTACCGCGGTCGAAGGTCTCGATGGAGATGCGGGTGCGGCGGGTGAGTACGTCGTCGAGGTGGCGGGCGCCCTCGTGGGAGGCGGCGTAGACGGCCTCGGCGCGCAGATAGTCGTCGGCGCCCTGGAGCGGTTCGCCGAGGGAGGGGTCCTGGGCGATCAGCTCCAGCACCTCGTCGGCCAGCGCGCCGTAGCGGTTGAGCAGATGCTCCACCCGGGCCACATGGAGCCCGGAGCGGCAGGCGATCCGGGCCCGCGCGTTCCACAGCGCCTTGTACCCCACGGCACCGACGAGCGGCACCTCCTCGGTGACGCACGGCCCGACCCGGCGGTCGAGGCCGTGCACCGCCTCGTCCACCGCGTCCTTGGCCATCACCCGGTAGGTGGTGTACTTGCCGCCCGCGACGACCACCATGCCCGGTACGGGGTGGGCCACCGTGTGCTCGCGCGAGAGCTTGCTGGTCGCGTCGGACTCCCCGGCCAGCAGCGGGCGCAGCCCGGCGTAGACCCCCTCCACGTCATCGCGGGTGAGCGGTACCGCCAGCACCTCGTTGACATGCTCCAGCAGGTAGTCGATATCGGCGCTGGAGGCGGCCGGATGGGCCTTGTCCAGGTCCCAGTCGGTGTCGGTGGTGCCGACGATCCAGTGACGGCCCCAGGGGATCACGAACAGCACGCTCTTCTCGGTGCGCAGGATCAGCCCGGTGGTGGAGTGGATCCGGTCCCGGGGCACCACGAGGTGGATCCCCTTGGACGCGCGGACGTGGAACTGGCCGCGCTCACCGATCAGCGCCTGGGTCTCGTCCGTCCACACCCCGCTGGCGTTCACCACCTGACGGGCGCGGACCTCGAACTCACCGCCCTGCTCCAGGTCGTGCACCCGGGCGCCGACCACCCGCGCGCCCTCCCGCAGGACGCCGACCACCCGCGCCCGGTTGGCGACGTGCGCGCCGTAGCGGGCGGCCGTCCGCACCAGGGCGGTGACGAAGCGGGCGTCGTCCACCTGGGCGTCGTAGTACTGCAACGCCCCGACCAGGGTGTCCTTACGCAGGCAGGGGGCCACCCGCAACGCCTTGGTCCGGGTCAGATGGCGGTGCACGGGCAGTCCGCGGCCGTGTCCGGAGGAGACCGACATCGCGTCGTAGAGCGCGACCCCCGCCCCCGCGTACAGCCGCTCCCAGCCCCGGTGCTTGAGCGGGTAGAGGAACGGCACCGGCTTCACCAGATGCGGGGCGATCCGCTCCAGCAGCAGTCCGCGCTCCTTCAGGGCCTCCCTGACGAGGGCGAAGTCCAGCATCTCCAGATAGCGCAAGCCCCCGTGGACCAGTTTGCTGGACCGGCTGGAGGTACCCGAGGCCCAGTCGCGGGCCTCGACCAGACCGGTCTCCAGACCGCGGGTCGCGGCGTCCAGCGCGGTGCCCGCACCGACCACCCCGCTGCCCACGACCAGCACGTCCAGCTCACGGTCCGCCATCCGGGCCAACGCCTCGCCGCGCTCGGCCGGTCCCAGTGCCGGTGTCCTCACCGCTGCCTCCCGTTGTGATCGACATCACGTCGCACGTGCAGAGATTTTCCTGGCTTTCTCCTCGCCATGCCATGGCGCTGCTCCACCCACTGCCGCAACACCGGACCAACACCCCCCACCAATACTGAATACGAGTCATATTTCCGCTTAGTCTGCCTTTGCGCCATCCGGAATCACCTCGGGAAGGACGGCTCGCAGTCATGCCCGCAGATCTCGCCGTCATCGGACTCGGCCATCTCGGTCTCCCCCTCGCCCAGGCCGCCACCGCCGCCGCCATCCGCACCGTCGGCTACGACCCCGATCCGCGCCTGATCGCCGATCTGCGGGCCGGCCGGCTGCCTTCCGGGGCCGGGGACGGCCGGCTGTCCACCGCCGATCTGCGCCGGATGACCGCCGGTGGCTTCCAGGCCACCGCGGACCCCGCCGAGCTGGGCCGGGTCCGTACCGCGGTGATCTGCGCCCCGACCCCGCTGGGCGAGGACCGCAAGCTGGACCTGACGGCGGTCGCCGAAGCGGCCCGTACGCTCGCGGCACGGCTGCGGCCGCACACCACTGTCCTGCTGGAATCCACCGTGTACCCCGGCACCACCGAGGAATTCCTGCGTCCGGTTCTGGAGCGGGGTTCCGGACTGCTGGCCGGACGCGATTTCCACCTGGCCTACTCCCCCTGCCGCCTCGACCCCGGCAACCGCGCCCACGGCCCGGCCAACACCCCCAAGGTGATCGGCGGCCTCACCCCCGCCTGCACCGAGGCCGCCGCCGCCTTCTACGGCCGGTTCACCGAGAAGGTGGTGCGCGCCCGCGGCCCCCGCGAGGCGGAGACCGTGAAGGTCCTGGAGACCAACTACCGCCACGTCAACATCGCCCTGGTCAACGAGATGGCCGTGTACTGCCACGACCTGGGTGTGGACCTGTGGGACGTGGTCCGCTGCGCCGAGACCAAGCCCTTCGGCTTCCAGGCGTTCCGCCCCGGCCCCGGTGTCGGCGGCCACGGGGTGGCCGTCGACCACGACCACATGGCCTACCAGCAGCGCGGCCTCGGACTCCCGCTGCGGATGGTCGAGCTGGCGCAGGCGGTCAACGGGCGGATGCCGCGCTATGTGACCCAGCGCTGCACGGCCCTGCTCAACGAGTACGGCAAGTCCGCGCGCGGCGCCCGGGTCCTGCTGCTGGGCGTCGGTTACAAGCCCGATATCGCCGACGAGGAGGGTTCGCCCGCCCGGGAGATCGCGTCCCGGCTGATGGACCTGGGCGCCGAGATCAGCTACCACGACCCCTACGTACCGCAGTGGCGGGTGCGGGGACAGCGGGTGGAGCGCGCGGACGGGCTGTACGAGGCGGCGGCCGACGCGGACCTCACCGTGCTGCTGCAACACCACCGGGCGTACGACCTGCAAGGACTCGCGGTGAAGGCCCAACTGCTGCTGGACACCCGTGGGGCGAGCCCGGCAGGCACCGCCCACCGGCTCTGACGGCGGGGCGCCACGGCCGGGGGCGGGCGGCGGAACCGTCCGCCCCGCCGAGGTGCGCGCCCCGCCCCCGGTCCATGGCGGCCCGGCTAGGCGACGCCCGGCAGCTCCTCCGTCAGATACCGCTGGACCGTGGCCCCGACCGTGTCCACCACCACCTCGCGGTCCAGCGAGGCCAGCGGCTGTATCTCCAGCACATAGCGGGTGAGCGCGAGCCCCACCAGCTGGGAGCCGATCAGCCCGGCCCGTACCTCCGGGCGCGGTCCGCCCGCCCGCTCGGCCACCCGGCCCAGCACCTCACGGGCGATGAACCCGCGCACGGTCCGCGCCGACGCCGGGTGCGAGACCGCCGAGCGCAGGATCGACAGCAGCTTGGCCCGGGTGGGTTCCTCCTCCCATAACCGCAGGAAGGCCCGGACCAGCCGTTCCCCCAGCTCCTCCACCCCGCCGTCCAGGACCGGACCGAGCAGCAGCTCCGGGCGCATCGCGTCCCGCATACAGGCGGCGAACAGACCCTCCTTGGAGACGAAGAAGTGGTGGACCAGGGCGGCGTCGACCCCCGCGGCCCTGGCGATCGACCGCACCGAGGCGCCGTCGAAGCCGCCCTCCGCGAACATCCGCTGGGCCACCCCCAGGATGGTGTCGCGACTCTCCGTCGCGCCGGGTCTCCGGCCGGTGCGCTTGCGGACCTCGATGGTCATGCGGCAACCTCCACGGCTTCACGGCCTTCACGGCTCATTGCTGCTGTTCACGGCAGTCACGCCGGACGACGCGGATGACGGCATGCGGCGTGTCGGAAACCGCCCCACTGTACGGCCCCGGCCCCCTACCGCCAGGGGGCCCGGACACGGCCGCCGGCTCACGCCCTGCGCGCGCGCCGCAGCCGGACCGTCGCGGCCAGCACGATCAGCAGCACCCCGCCGCCGACGAACGCGATGGCACCGGAGGGCACCGAGCGCACATCCGCGGTGAACGTCATCGGCTCGCCCCAGGGCCTGCCGTCCGCGGTGGTGTGGAGCCGGGCGGTCAGCCGCACGGGTCCGTTGGCGTACGCGCTCACCCGGACCCGTACCGTCCGGCTCACCGCCCGGTCCGCCCGGACCCGCACCGAGCGGTCCAGGGTGCTCAGCCGCTCCGGACGGCTGGAGAGCACCCGCAGTTCGACCCCGGTGAGGTCCTGCTGGAGTCCGTTGTCGACGGTGACCGGGATGACCGCCGTGCCCCCGGCCACCACCACCTTCGCCTTGGGCACCAGCCGCACCGAGCCCATCGAGGCGGTCAGATAGCGCGCCACGCCCCGCTGGTAGGCGTCGCCGCCCGCCGCGTCGCCGCGCCAGGCGGTCGACAGGGAACGGGCCATGGCGGCCCGTACGGAGGCGGTGGTGGCCCGGGCGTCCGACAGCACCTTCGCCAGCGCCCACAGCCGCCGCCGGTCCCGGGCGACGGCCGCGAGCCGGGCGGGCGGCAGCTCCGAGGCGCGCAGCCCCACCGGATAGCCGTCGTAGTTCCGCACCTCGCCCGGCTCCGGTTCGCGCAGGGCCACCTCGAACCGGGTGGGCTCCAGCCAGCCGGCCTTCTGGCCGTCGGCGAGCGCTCCGAGCAGGACGTCCGCGGTCGCGACGGGCATCCGGCGCGGTGGCACCACCACCAGGTCGCGGCGTGCGTACGGCAGTTCCCGTACGGCGGTCAGCGTCTCGGCGAGCAGCCGCTGCCGCAGCCGCAGCCCGGCGGCCGCTCCGGAGGCGGACTCGCCGTGGGAGCCCTGGAGGCCCTGGGAGAGCAGGGCCGCGATGGTGGTGTCGTAGGTGAGCGCGGTCGTCCCGCCGCCGAGCGCCACGGCACCGTCGTCCGTCGCGCCCCCGGCGACCAGCGCGGCGGACGGGCCGACCGTGCCGCCGGAGGCCAGCACCGTGCTCAGGCCCAGCCGCCGGGTGTACGCGGCGATCGCGCCGTCCACGGCGCCGCCCGCGGGCCAGGCCACATCGGCGCGGGCATGAGTGGCCAGCGCCCGGTCGACGACCGTCCGGCCCGCCCGGGACGACCGCCGCAACAGCCCGGCCAGCGACTCGTCACCGGCGCGTGCGAGGGAGGCCAGGTCCGGGTCCGCGTACGGCAGAGCGATGACGTCCCGGCCGTGGACCGCCTTGCGCAGCGCGGCCAGCCAGTCCGCGGCCGCGTCGCCGCCCTCGCCCTCGGTGGCGTCCTGCGGATCGGTGCCGCCGGGGGTCCTGGCCACTCGGTAGCCGTCGGCCATGGCCTGCGCCTGGACGATGAGATCGGGGTCGATCACCCAGGTCACCGGCTGGTCCCGGCCCGCCTCGACCAGCCGCCGCAGTCGTCCGCCGGGGCCGAGGGACGACGTCAGCGCGTCGTCGCGGAACACCGGCAACGCCTGGTCGGAGGTGCGCCGGGTCAGCGCCTCCATATGCGGGACATCGGTGATCGGCCACAGGACGGTGGTGTGCAGCGGCTCCAGACCGGTGCCGTCGGGATAGGCACAGAGGTAATCGCGTGTCAGCCCGAGGACCGTGCCGTCCTCACGGGCGAGGTCCACGGTGAGCGCGAACGCCCCGGGTCCGTCGAGGCCCAGGTCCGGTACGGGCACGGTGAGCCGGAAGCGGTGCGCGGCGCCGGGCGCGAGGGCGGCGACCCCGGCCGTGCGGTCCGGTACGGACGGGCCGTCGGCGCGGCCCAGGACGGTGCGTCCGGCCACGGCGGCGAGTCCGCCGCGGGTGTCGATCGCCCCTTGCGCACCGATCCGCACGCCGAGGCGGCCGGCACCGATCCGGCGGCCGGAGGTGTTGGTGACGGTTCCGCTGATCCTCAGCTCCCCTCCCTGCCGCACCACCGAGGGGTTCAGCGACTCCAGTTCGACGGAGGTCGGATAGGACACCCGGCTGACGGACCGTGGTCCGGCGGGTCCTTCGGGTCCGGTGGGCAGCGCGACGGCGGAGGACAGGACGGTGGCCAGCGCGGCCAGGACGGCGACGGCCACGCCGACCGCTCGTCCGTGTGCCCCGCGCAGGACTGCCGTCACCTCGACGCCCGCACCTCCCGTCCGCCCGCGCCGCTCGGGACGCGGTGCCACCAGCCCACCACGGCCACCGCACCGCCGCACGCCCGGACACCCCGGCCGGGGGCCGTCGGGGCGCGGCGGGACACCGGAAGGCGGCGAGGTGGACGGGGGCGCCGGGCCCGGCGGCGTACGGGCCACGGGGCCCGTACGGGCCGTCAGACCCGGACGGTGTCGAGGCGGCGGGGGCGTGCCTCCATGGCGGTCCGCAGAGAGGCGAAGTCCTCCACACAGCGGCCGGTGCCGATGGCCACACAGTCCAGCGGGTCGTCGGCCACCAGCACCGGGATGTCCAGCTCACGGCTCAGCCGGACGTCCAGCCCGCGCAGCATGGCACCGCCGCCGGTCAGCACGATGCCGCGGTCCATGATGTCGCCCGCGAGCTCCGGCGGGGTCTCGTCCAGCGTGGAGCGGACCGCCGCCACGATGCTGTCCACCGGTTCGCCGAGTGCGTGCCGTACCTCCTCCGCGGTCAGTTCGAGCACCTTGGGGAGACCGGTGACCTGGTCACGGCCGCGGATGGTGCAGCGGTCCGGCGGCAACAGCGCCTGGGTGTCCTCGGGATCGCCGCTGTCACCCGGGAGGACGACCTCCACATTCCGCTCGGACTGCCGGACGGCGCCCCCGGGCCGGGGAGCCGGGAGCGAACCGCCCGGCGCCGCCGAGCCGATGCTCACCTTGATCTCCTCCGCGGTCCGTTCACCGATCGCCAGCGCGTAGTGCTTCTTCACATACGCGGTGATCGCGGTGTCCATGGCGTCCCCCGCCACCCGGACCGAGCG
Source organism: Streptomyces sp. NPDC045899 (assembly GCF_056431485.1). Taxonomy (NCBI): domain Bacteria; kingdom Bacillati; phylum Actinomycetota; class Actinomycetes; order Kitasatosporales; family Streptomycetaceae; genus Streptomyces; species Streptomyces sp. NPDC045899. Next base: position 54,658 of record NZ_JBWKKP010000029.1, on the reverse strand, counting down.
GGCGGTGACGATGCCGCCCAGGGAGACGACCGCGACCTCGGTGGTCCCGCCGCCGACGTCCACCACCATGCAGCCGGTCGGCTCGCTCACCGGCAGCCCGGCGCCGATCGCCGCCGCGATCGGCTCCTCGACCAGGTGCACTTGACGCGCACCGGCCTGGGTGGCGGCCTCCATCACCGCACGCCGCTCGACGCCGGTGATACCGGAGGGCACACAGACCACCACACGGGGCCGGGCCAGCCGACGGCTGCCCGCGACCTTCTTGATGAAGTACCTGAGCATCCGCTCCGCGATCTCGAAATCGGCGATCACGCCATCACGCAGCGGCCGGACGGCGACGATGTTCGTCGGGGTCCGCCCCATGGTCTCCTTCGCCGCCGAACCGACCGACAGCACATTGCCGTCGACCGTGTTGACGGCCACGACCGACGGCTCGTTGAGCACGATTCCCTTGCCCCGGACGTACACCAGCGTGTTCGCGGTGCCCAGGTCGATGCCCATGTCTCGTCCTGTGAACGACTTGTTCTGCGCCATAAGTTGACATTATTGCTTATGCCGGATTCTGTCCTGTCGCCGCTCCCCACCGTGGACTCAGCGGGAGCGTCCTGCACGGACCACGGGGAGCGCGGATCTCCGGGGAAACAATCGGCGTACCGCGCGCCGCGGTCCGCGCGTTCGCCGGGCAACTGATCGGCATCGCGACGCAGATGAGGGGGAGAGTTTCCGGGCTACGGCGGATACCCCGGTCGACCACTTCGGTCGGGTGGCCGATTACGAGAGGTCCCGGTGCGGAACGACACGGCACTCTCCGCCGTTACAGGTACGGAAAATTATCTCGTAGCGAAAAGGATCACCGGGAAGCACCCGGGTTGTCCAGGTATGCCGGGCGCCGTGTCTCCTTCCGGTCCCAGCCATGTCACGGACCCCAGACACAACTTGTCCCGTTGTCATGCCCTGCTGTTAGTTTAATGGCGCGAACTATTCGTCCGCGTTCCCAGCCCACCGCACCGCAGGTCAAGGCTGTCCCCGGAACGCGGATCTCCACCTTCATCCCCGGGGGATCACCATGAGCCAGAACTGGCAGCAGCCTCAGCAGCCTCAGCAGCCCCAGCAGCCCCAGCAGCCGGCCGGGTACGGCTACCCGCAGCAGCAGCCGCAGCAGCCGCAGTACGGTGGCGCTCCGCAGCAGCCCCAGTACGGCGCCCCGCAGCCGCAGTTCGGCGGCGGCTTCCCGCCGCCGGCGCCGCAGGGCCGCCCGGGGAACCCGCTCCTGGCCGTCGGTGCCGCCGTGGTCGCCGCGCTCGTGGGCGCCTTCCTCTACGCGTTCCTGCTGAGCGCGATGGCCGACACGGACGGCGCGGAGGTGGAGGTGACCCAGTTCGCCTACGCCGGTGTCGCGCTCGGTGGTCTGATCGGCTTCGTCGTCGCCAAGTTCGGCGGCCGTAACGTGGGCCTGTGGGTCGTCGGCGCGGTGCTCGCGCTGGCGGCCGTCTTCATGGGTGAGCTCCTCGGCTACTCCATGATCATGGCCGACCTGCTGGACAAGATGCCCGCCGGACAGCTCGAGGCGGCCGGGATCGAGCACACCTCCGCGCTGGAGATCTTCTTCAACCACATCACCGAGCCGCTGGTGCCGGCCGCCCCGGACAGCAGCATCCTCGATGCCTGGAAGGAGGACTCGGACGCGGTGACCTACATCTTCATGGCGCTCGCTCCGGTCGCCGCCATCGGTTCCGCCTTCCGCCTCAGCAACCGCTGACGCCCACGGCACACCACGCACATGGGGAAGGCCCCGACCGCATCGCGGTCGGGGCCTTCCCCATGCTGTGGAACGACTGGGAACGTCAGCGGTTGTCGTGCTGCGAGGGCGCGACCGTGACCTCGACCCGCTGGAACTCCTTGAGCTCCGAGTAGCCGGTGGTGGCCATCGCCCGGCGCAGCGCGCCGAAGAAGTTCATCGAACCGTCCGGGGTGTGCGAGGGGCCGAGCAGGACCTCCTCGGTGGTGCCCACCGCGCCCAGGTTCATCCGCTTGCCGCGCGGCACCTCGTCGTGGACGGCCTCCATGCCCCAGTGGTGACCGCGGCCGGGCGCGTCGGTGGCACGGGCCAGCGGCGAACCCATCATCACCGCGTCCGCACCACAGGCGATGGCCTTCGGCAGATCGCCGGACCAGCCGACACCGCCGTCGGCGATCACATGCACATAGCGGCCACCGGACTCGTCCATGTAGTCCCGGCGGGCGGCGGCGACATCGGCCACCGCGGTGGCCATCGGCACCTGGATGCCCAGCACGTTACGGGTGGTGTGCGCGGCACCGCCGCCGAAGCCGACCAGCACACCGGCCGCACCGGTGCGCATCAGGTGCAGCGCCGCGGTGTAGGTGGCACAACCGCCCACGATCACCGGCACATCGAGCTCATAGATGAACTGCTTGAGGTTCAGCGGCTCGGCGGCGCCCGACACATGCTCGGCGGAGACCGTGGTCCCGCGGATCACGAAGATGTCGACCCCGGCGTCCACCACGGCCTTGGAGAACTGCGCGGTGCGCTGCGGCGACAGGGCGGCGGCGGTCACCACGCCCGCGTCACGCACCTCCTTGAGGCGCTGGCCGATCAGCTCTTCCTTGATCGGCTCGGCGTAGACCTCCTGCAGCCGGCGGGTGGCGGTGTGCTCGTCCAGCTCGGAGATCTCCGCCAGCAGCGGCTCGGGGTCCTCGTAGCGGGTCCACAGCCCCTCGAGGTTGAGAACGCCGAGACCACCCAGCTCACCGATCCGGATCGCGGTCTGCGGGGAGACCACCGAATCCATCGGCGCGGCCAGGAACGGCAGCTCGAAGCGGTAGGCGTCGATCTGCCAGGCGATCGAGACCTCCTTCGGGTCCCGGGTACGACGACTCGGCACGACGGCGATGTCGTCGAACGCATACGCCCTGCGGCCGCGCTTGCCGCGCCCGATCTCGATCTCAGTCACGTGGGTGCCTTTCGCTGCCTGAATCTGCCGTACCAGTATCCCTGTCCCCCGCACGGACCCCGTGGGCCGGGGTCGCGCGGGGCACGGGCGTCAACGGCCGGAGTAGTTCGGCGCCTCGGTGGTCATCTGGATGTCGTGCGGGTGGCTCTCCTTGAGACCGGCCGCGGTGATCCGCACGAAGCGGCCCTTGTCCTTCAGCTCCGCCACATCGGCCGAGCCGACGTAGCCCATGGACGCCCGAAGACCGCCCACGAGCTGATGGGCGACGGAGGCCAGCGGACCGCGGTAGGGCACCTGGCCCTCGATGCCCTCGGGCACCAGCTTGTCCTCGGAGAGCACGTTGTCCTGGAAGTAACGGTCCTTGGAGTACGACCGGCCCTGGCCGCGCGACTGCATCGCGCCCAGCGAGCCCATGCCCCGGTAGGACTTGAACTGCTTGCCGCTGATGAAGACCATCTCACCCGGCGACTCCTCGCACCCGGCCAGCAGGCTGCCCAGCATCACGGTGTCGGCGCCGGCGGCGATGGCCTTGGCGATGTCACCGGAGAACTGGAGCCCGCCGTCACCGATGAGCGGCACACCGGCCGCGTGGCACGCCCGCGCGGCCTCGTAGATCGCGGTCACCTGGGGCACACCGATGCCCGCGACCACACGGGTGGTGCAGATGGAGCCCGGACCGACGCCGACCTTCACCCCGTCCACCCCGGCGTCGATCAGCGCCTGGGCGCCGTCCCGGGTGGCGACATTTCCGCCCACCACATCGACGGAGACATTGGACTTCACCTTGGCGATCATGTCGAGGATGCCCCGGCTGTGCCCATGGGCACTGTCCACCACCAGGAAGTCGGCCCCGGCCTCGACCAGCGCCTGGGCCCGGTCGTACGCCTCGTCGCCGACGCCCACGGCCGCGCCCACGACCAGCCGGCCCTCGGCGTCCTTGGCAGCGTTCGGGTACTGCTCGGCCTTGACGAAGTCCTTGACCGTGATCAGACCCTTGAGCACCCCGGCGACGTCCACCAGCGGCAGCTTCTCGATCTTGTGGCGGCGCAGCAGCTGCATCGCGTCCTCGCCGGAGATCCCCACCTTGCCGGTGACCAGCGGCATCGGGGTCATCACCTCGCGGACCTGACGGCCGCGGTCCACCTCGAAGGCCATGTCCCGGTTGGTGACGATGCCGAGCAGCTTGCCCGCCGCGTCGGTCACCGGGACACCGCTGATGCGGAACTTCGCGCACAGCGCGTCCGCCTCGTGGAGGGTGGCGTCCGGGCGGACGGTGATCGGGTCGGTCACCATGCCGGACTCGGAGCGCTTGACCAGGTCCACCTGGTTCGCCTGGTCCTCGATGGACAGATTGCGGTGCAGCACGCCCGCGCCGCCCTGCCGGGCCATGGCGATGGCCATCCGGGACTCGGTCACCTTGTCCATGGCGGCGGACAGCAGCGGAATGTTCACCCGGACGTTCCGCGAGACCCTGGACGAGGTGTCGACCGCGTTCGGCAGCACCTCGGAGGCGCCCGGCAGCAGCAGCACGTCGTCGTACGTCAGCCCGAGCATCGCGAACTTCTCAGGCACTCCGTCGACGTTGTCAGTCATGACACCCTTCCAATGGTCTTGCCCCAGCGCGGACTCCCATGCTAACGGCCATCCCGGGTGCCCCATCCCGCCCTGTGGACAACTGTGCGCACCCGCACAATGCCGCTGATCAGAGCCGGCGCGCGGTCACTGCTCGGCGAGCGCGCGCAGCCTGCTGAGGGCCCGGTGCTGTGCGACCCGTACCGCTCCGGGCGACATCCCGAGCATCTGTCCGGTCTCCTCGGCGGTCAGCCCGACCGCGACCCGGAGCAGCACCAGCTCGCGCTGGTTCTCCGGGAGATTGGCGAGCAGCTTCTTGGCCCACTCCGCGTCACTGCTGAGCAGCGCCCGCTCCTCGGGCCCCAGGGAGTCGTCCGGCTGCTCCGGCATCTCGTCCGAGGGCACGGCGGTGCTCCCCGGGTGCCGCATGGCGGCGCGCTGGAGGTCGGCGACCTTGTGCGCGGCGATGGCCACGACGAACGCCTCGAAGGGCTTACCGGTGTCGCGGTAGCGCGGCAGTGCGCAGAGCACCGCGAGACAGACCTCCTGCGCGAGGTCGTCCACGAAATGCCGGGCGTCCCCGGGCAGCCTGGACAGCCGCGTACGGCAGTAGCGCAGGGCCAGCGGGTGCACATGGGCGAGCAGGTCATGGGTCGCCTGCTCATCCCCCTCGACGGCGCGCCCGACCAGGGCGCCGATCGGCCCCGTGGCCGCCGGGGCACCGCCCGTGGGGGCCCCTGGCCTCTCGTCGTCGCGCATCCGTCCATGGTGCCTTGGGCCCGGAGGCTCCGTGGCACCGCGTCCTTGGTTGTGCGCTGAAGCGTTATGAGCAGGTGCGCCGGCTGTCGTCACGTCCTGCGCTCTCCCCTCACGCCCGACCGACTCGTCCCCGAGGAACTCCACACCATCAAGGATGCGGCATCGCGCGGGGAACTGATACAAGCCGCCGCCACAGCGGCCGCCGCACACGCTCTCGCCCCGCCCGCCACCAGGCGGGCGGGGACCGTCGCGCCCCCGCTGCGCTGCACGTCGATAGGGGCTGGTCCGCTAGCGGACCAGCCCCCAGCGGAATCCGAGGGCCACGGCATGGGCCCGGTCCGAAGCGCCGAGCTTCTTGAAGAGCCGCCGGGCGTGCGTCTTGACCGTGTCCTCGGAGAGGAACAGCTCACGGCCGATCTCCGCGTTGGAGCGGCCGTGGCTCATGCCCTCCAGCACCTGGATCTCCCGGGCGGTGAGGGTCGGGGCCGCGCCCATCTCGGCGGACCGCAGCCGCCTCGGCGCCAGCCGCCACGTGGGGTCGGCCAGCGCCTGGGTCACCGTGGCCCGCAGCTCGGCGCGCGAGGCGTCCTTGTGCAGATAGCCACGGGCACCGGCGGCCACCGCCAGCGCCACTCCATCGAGATCCTCGGCCACCGTGAGCATGATGATCCGGGCGCCGGGGTCGGCGGACAGCAGCCGCCGCACGGTCTCGACTCCGCCGAGACCGGGCATCCGTACGTCCATCAGGATCAGGTCCGAGCGGTCGGCACCCCAGCGGCGGAGGACTTCCTCGCCGTTGGCCGCTGTCGTCACACGCTCGACACCGGGCACGGTCGCCACCGCGCGGCGCAGTGCCTCTCGGGCAAGCGGGGAGTCGTCGCAGACGAGGACGGATGTCATGGCCGTCCTCCGCAGCTGATGCGCGTCACCTTGAGCCTCCAGGCTGGTACATATCGTCACCTGAGCGATTGACAGCCCCGGATATCTGTCCGAGAGCTTTACCCATCAACCGCCTCCGCACTCTCAACGACGGTCACCCGAAAGAGTTACGGGGTTCGGCGGCCACCTTCGACACTCTACGTGAGGGCTCGGATACAGAGCTGCTTCGTCGCGCCTGCCGCGCGCCAGCGCCTCTCCCCCATCGGTCTCCCCCAGGTCATCCCCTTCGGTGGCATTTGGCGACCTTGCTTCCAATTTGCCGACCTGTGTGGCTAGATTCGCAATGAGTCATATTTACATCTACTTACACCGTAGGTGCACAACCCAGGACACAGCGTCCGCAGTCGATCGCTTCGAGGAGATAAGGCAATGGCAGATTTCTCCCGTCTTCCCGGTCCGAACGCCGACCTGTGGGACTGGCAGCTCCTGGCCGCGTGTCGCGGGGTCGACAGCTCGCTCTTCTTCCACCCGGAGGGGGAGCGCGGCGCTGCCCGCAGCGCGCGGGAGATGTCGGCGAAAGAGGTGTGCATGCGCTGCCCGGTACGGGCGCAGTGCGCGGCTCACGCACTCGCCGTACGCGAGCCGTACGGCGTGTGGGGCGGACTGACCGAGGACGAGCGCGAGGAGCTCATGGGACGGGCGCGGCACCGCGCGGTGGCCACCTCGTCAGGGCCTCCCGGATCCTGACCGGATTCCGGGGCCGATCGATAGAAGAAACGTTCCATCCGCGAAGCGGACCTCAGCGGCGCGCCGCGGACTCCAGCCGGTCCAGCGTGGCCGCCACCGCGGGCACCCGCGCCAGGTCCGGCAGCGTCAGCGCCACCACCTCGCGCCGCACCGCGGGCTTGACCTCCAGCGTCACCGCGCCCTTGGCGCGCACCGACTCCAGCGCCAGCTCCGGCAGCACCGCGACCCCGAGCCCGGCCGCCACCAGCCCGATCACCGCCGGGTAGTCGTCCGTCGCGAAGTCGATCCGCGGTGTGAAGCCCTCGGACTCGCAGACCTCCACCAGATGACGGCGGCAGCGCGGACAGCCCGCGATCCACGGCTCCTCCGCCAGCTCCGCCATTCCGACCGTCCCGGCCCCGGCCAGCCGGTGCTCCCGCGGGACCACGACCACCAGCCGGTCGCTCAGCAGCGGCCGGGCCACCAGGTCCTCCCAGCCGCCGCCCGCCTCCACCGCGTCATCGGCCTGCGGATAGCGGAAGGCCACGGCGATCTCGCAGTCACCGGCCCGGAGCATCTCCACCGAGCGCGGCGGTTCGGCCTCCACCAGCGAGACCCGGGTCCCGGGGTGGGCGGCGCGCATCCCGGCGAGCGCCGTCGGCACCAGCGTGGAACTGCCGCTGGGGAACGACACCAGCCGCACCCGGCCCGCCCGCAGCCCGGCGATCGCCGCGACCTCCTCCTCGGCGGCGGTCAGCCCGGCCAGGATCCCCGCGGCGTGCCGCACCAGGGCCTCACCCGCCTCGGTCAGCCGCATCTCCCGGCCGGTGCGGATCAGCAACGGGGTGCCCGCGGCGCCCTCCAGGGCCTTCATCTGCTGGCTGACCGCGGGCTGGGTGCAGCCCAGCTCACGCGCCGCCGCGGAGAAGGAACCGGTGGCGGCCACCGCGCGCAGCACTCGGAGGTGACGGGCCTCGATCATGTCTTTGAGCATAAGCGCCCCTTGGACCCGGACCGGGATCTCCCGCCGCGGCCGATAACGTGCGGCTATGACGACTGCACTGATCACCGGAACCACCGCGGGCATCGGCGCCGCCTTCGCGAGCCGGCTCGCCGCCGACGGGCACAACCTCGTGCTCGTCGCCCGTGACGAGAAGCGGCTGCGCGACCAGGCGGCGGACCTGCACGACCGGCACGGCGTGGAGGTCGAGGTGCTGCGGGCCGACCTGTCCGAGGAGGCGGGCATCGCGGCGGTCGAGGCCCGGCTGGAGGACCGCACCCACCCGGTCGATCTGCTCGTCAACAACGCCGGGTTCGGCAACCGCGGCCGCTATCTGGAGGCGCCGCTCACCGACGAGCTGCGGATGCTGAGGCTCCACTGCGAGGCGGTGCTCCGGCTCACCAGCGCGGCCTGCGGGACGATGCGCGACCGGGGCCGCGGCGGGGTGATCAACGTGGCGTCGATCGCGGCGTTCTTCCCGCGCGGGACGTACGGCGCGAGCAAGGCGTGGGTGGTGCAGTTCACCCAGGGCGCGGCGAAGGACCTGGCGAGTTCGGGCGTCCGGCTGATGGCGCTGTGCCCCGGCTTCGTGCGCACGGAGTTCCACGCGCGGGCGGGGATCAAGCCGGACAGTGTGCCGAGCTGGATGTGGCTGGACGCGGACAAGCTGGTCGCGTCGGCGCTCAAGGACCTCTCGCGCGGGAAGTCGCTGTCCATCCCGGACCCGCGCTACAAGACGATGACGGGGCTGGCGAAGCTGGTCCCGAGGGCGGCGGTGTCGGCGGTCTCCTCCCGGGTCGGCCGCAACTACGCGCGCCGGTAGTCCACCGGGCCGGTGGACCACCGGCCGGCAGTCGCCTCAGCGGTCACCGCGCAGCGCGAAGGCGCGGCCGCCCCTCCCGGGACGGCCGCGCCTTCGTGGCGTCGGGCTCGCGTCAGTGCGCGTGGCCGTGGCCGTGGCCGCCGGCCTCGGCCTCTTCCTCGGCCGGCTTCTCGACCACCAGGGTCTCGGTGGTGAGCAGCAGCGAGGCGATCGAGGCCGCGTTCTCCAGCGCGGAGCGGGTGACCTTGACCGGGTCGATGACGCCGGCCTTCACCAGGTCGCCGTACTCCTCGGTGGCGGCGTTGTAGCCGTGGCCCTTCTCGAGCTCGGCGACCTTCGAGGTGATGACGTAGCCCTCGAGACCGGCGTTCTCGGCGATCCAGCGCAGCGGCTCGACCGAGGCGCGGCGGACCACGGCGACACCGGTGGCCTCGTCGCCGTCCAGGCCGAGGTTGCCCTCGAGCACCTTGGCGGCGTGCACCAGAGCGGAGCCACCACCGGAGACGATGCCCTCCTCGACCGCGGCGCGGGTCGCGGAGATGGCGTCCTCCAGACGGTGCTTCTTCTCCTTGAGCTCGACCTCGGTGGCCGCGCCCACGCGGATCACGCAGACACCGCCGGCCAGCTTCGCCAGACGCTCCTGGAGCTTCTCGCGGTCCCAGTCGGAGTCCGTGCTCTCGATCTCGGCCTTGATCTGGGCGATCCGGCCGGCGACGTCCTCGGCCTTGCCGCCACCGTCGACGATGGTGGTGTCGTCCTTGGTGACGGTCACGCGGCGGGCGGTGCCCAGCACGTCGAGACCGGCCTGGTCCAGCTTGAGGCCGACCTCTTCGGCGATGACGGTGGCGCCGGTGAGGGTCGCCATGTCACCGAGCATCGCCTTGCGGCGGTCGCCGAAGCCCGGGGCCTTCACCGCGACGGCGTTGAAGGTGCCACGGATCTTGTTGACGACGAGGGTGGACAGGGCCTCGCCCTCCACGTCCTCGGCGATGATCAGCAGCGGCTTGCTGGCGCCGGCCTGGATGACCTTCTCCAGCAGCGGCAGCAGGTCCTGGATCGAGCCGATCTTGCCCTGGTGGATCAGGATGTACGGGTCGTCGAGGACGGCCTCCATACGCTCCTGGTCGGTCACCATGTAGGGCGAGAGGTAGCCCTTGTCGAAGGCCATGCCCTCGGTGAAGTCGAGCTCCAGGCCGAAGGTGTTGGACTCCTCGACGGTGATGACACCGTCCTTGCCGACCTTGTCCATCGCCTCGGCGATCAGCTCGCCGACCTGCTTGTCCTGGGCGGACAGCGCGGCCACGGCGGCGATGTCGGACTTGGAGTCGATCGGGCGGGCGGTCGCCAGGAGGTCGTCGGAGACGGCCTTGACCGCGGCGTCGATGCCCTTCTTCAGGGCGGCCGGGGAGGCACCGGCGGCCACGTTGCGCAGGCCCTCGCGGACCAGCGCCTGGGCCAGCACGGTGGCGGTGGTGGTGCCGTCACCCGCGATGTCGTTGGTCTTGGTCGCCACCTCCTTGACGAGCTGGGCGCCCAGGTTCTCGTACGGGTCCTCGACCTCGACCTCACGGGCGATGGTGACACCGTCGTTGGTGATGGTCGGGGCACCGAACTTCTTGTCGATGACCACGTTGCGGCCGCGGGGACCGATGGTGACCTTGACCGTGTCCGCCAGCTTGTTGACGCCGCGCTCGAGGGCGCGACGGGCGTCCTCGTCGAACTTCAGGATCTTCGCCATGAGTTGCGTATGTCCTCTCAAACGAACCGCGTCCCGACCCCGGGTATCTGTGACACGGGCACCGGGACGCGGCTCATAGGCAAATCTTCGGTGATTACTTCTCGACGATCGCGAGGACGTCGCGAGCCGAGAGGACGAGGTACTCCTCGCCGTTGTACTTCACCTCGGTGCCGCCGTACTTGCTGTAGAGCACGACGTCACCGACGGCGACGTCGAGCGGAAGACGGTTGCCTTCCTCGAAGCGGCCCGGGCCCACGGCCAGGACGACGCCCTCCTGGGGCTTCTCCTTGGCGGTGTCCGGGATGACCAGACCGGAAGCCGTGGTCTGCTCGGCGTCGAGCGGCTGCACCACGATGCGGTCCTCGAGCGGCTTGATGGCAACCTTGGAGCTGGTGGTCGTCACGATCCGACCTCCCCCTTCGGAGATCTCACGGGGTTAACTGTCTGAGGTGGCGACCAGGTGGATCCGTCGTCGCGGGTGCCGGACCTGCCCGTCGCTGTGTGGTTGGCACTCCACACTGCCGAGTGCCAGCCTCGACATTATGACGCGGTTAGCACTCAGTCAACTAGAGTGCCAGGCGATGCGGGGACGGGCACCGATCGCCACCCCGCCGCGGGACCCGCCCGGCCCCCTCAGACGTAGTCCTCCAGCCGCGCCACCGTGAAGCCCTGCTCCTGGATCGCCCGCAGCATCGACGTGATCATGTCGGTCATGGACGCGCCCTCCAGCTGCTCCGGTCCGCGGAAGTGCGCGAGCACGATGTCCCCCGGCTGGAGCGCGCCCCCGGACCGGTAGGCCATCCCGCCCGGCTCCATCTCGGCGCGCCACAGCACCACCGTCCGCGCCCCGCAGTCCGCCGCCGCGCGCAGCGTCGTCCCGTCGTACGCGCCGTAGGGCGGGCGGAACAGCCGCGGCTCGCGGCCGAGGCGGTCGCGGAGGTTGTCCCGCTGGCCGCAGATCTCCTGCCGCTGGGTGTCGTAGTCGAGCCCGGCCAGGCTGGGGTGGGTGAGGGTGTGGTTCTCCATCGGGTTGCCGAGCCGCTGGAGCTCGTCGAAGTAGTCGTACCGGTCGCCGATCACGTTGTCGGTGAGGAAGCCGGTGAAGGGGAGTCCGAGATCGCGGGCCTGCTCCACGAAGCCCGGGTCCTTCTCGATGCCGTCGTCGATCGTCAGGAAGACCACCCGATCGGTGGTCTGCACCCGGCGGATGACCGGCGGCAGCCCCTCCTCGGACGGCTCCTCCAGGACGAGCGGCGGTTTGGCGGCGGGCGGGGGCGGCGGCTGGTCCAACGGCCGGTCCAGACCCCATCTGCGGTACGCCTCGGGGTCACCCGCCGGGGCGGAGCCGGCCCGCGAGGGGCCGGGCGCGCCGGACCCGCCGGGCGCGCCGGACCCGCCGGGGGCGCCGGACCCACCGGGGGCCGGGGACGGTGCGGCGGCCGGACCGGACGCCCCTTCCGGAACCGGGGAGACCGGCGGCGGGGAGTGGTCCGGGGCCGCGGAGATCTCCGGGGGGCGCGCCGCCGGTGGCGGTGCGGTGGGTGAACGCCCCGCGGTCTGCGGGGCCGGGGACTCCGCGGCCGTGGCGGTGTCCACGGTGGTCCGGGCGAGCGGACCGGGGCCCTTAAGGCTTCCGCAGCCCGTGAGCACGACCGCCGCGGTGGTGAGGACCAGACACCGCGAGAACCCATTCTTGATCATCGGCATATATGTGATCTTCGGCCGGAATGGGGGGAAGCGCGCGCCGCGTGGGTGCGAATACGCCCGCGGGAGCGGGGAGAATGGGCCATGTGGACGTTGACGCCTTCGACTCACTCCTCGGCGACGAGGGTCAGGAGCTGCTCACCGCGCTCCGGGACCACGACCCGGCGGACGAGCTCACCACCGCGACCCGGCTGCGCCGTGACCATCCGGCGGCGCTGGTCTCGGCGGCCCTGACGCAGGCCCAGTTGCGCCAGCGGGCGGTCGCCAAGTTCGGCGAGGACGCCCACCGGATGTACTTCACCCCGCACGGTGTCGAGCAGTCCACGCGCACCTCCGTGGCCGCCTACCGCGCCGAGCGGTTCGCCGGGTTCGGGGTGCGCGGCGTGGCCGATCTGTGCTGCGGCATCGGTGGCGACGCGATCGCGCTCGCCCGGGCGGGCATCTCCGTACTGGCCGTCGACCGGGATCCGCTGACCTGCGCGGTGGCCCGCGCCAACGCCGCTTCCCTGGGTCTGTCCGAGCTCATCGAGGTCCGCTGCGCGGATGTCGCCGAGATCGACACCACCCCCTTCGACGCGGTCTTCGTCGATCCCGCCCGGCGCGGCGGCCGGGGCCGGGTCTTCGACCCCGAGGCGTACTCCCCGCCGCTGTCCTGGGCCGTCGGGGCCGCCCGCACCACGCCGCGCGCCGCGCTCAAGATCGCCCCGGGGATCCCCCACGAGGCGGTCCCGGAGGACGCGGAGGCCGAGTGGATCTCGGACCACGGGCAGGTGAAGGAGGCCGTGCTGTGGTTCGGCACGGCCCGCCCCGGGATGCGCCGCGCCACCCTGCTCCCGGCCTCCCACTCGCTGCTGGGCACCCGGCTGCTGCCCGATCCGCCGACCGGTCCGGTGGGGCGCTGGCTGTACGAACCGGACGGCGCCGTCATCCGTGCCCATCTGGTGGCCGATGTCGCGGCCCGGATCGGCGGGCGGCTCATCGATCCGACGATCGCCTACATCACGGCGGACGAGCTGCGCCCGACGCCGTACGCCACGCCGTACGAGATCACCGACGTCCTGCCGTTCAACCTGAAGAAGCTCAAGGCGCTGCTGCGGGAGCGGGAGATCGGGATCGTCACGATCAAGAAGCGGGGTTCGGCGGTGGAACCGGAGACGCTGCGCAAGAAGCTGCGCCTGGCGGGGCGCAAGGCCTGCACCATCCTGCTCACACGTGTCGACGGCGCCCCGACGATGCTGCTGGGGCATCCGGCCGAGGTGCCCGCTCCGGCTAGCCCCTGAGCACCTCCCGTCCGGCCGGTCCGGCGTTCCGCAGCTCGAACCAGACGCCCTTGGCGTAGCCGCCCGTCGGATCGCCCTCCGCCGTCCCCCACGCCTCGGCGAGCGCGCCGACCACGCGCAGCCCGCGGCCGCGCGGCTGGTCGCCGTCCGGGAGGCGGGAGGGCACCGGGAGCGCGGCGCAGCCGTCGTAGAGCAGTACACGCAGCCGCGGGGGCTCGATCACCACGCGCAGCAGCAGCGCGTCGCCCTCGCCGTGCAGATAGGCGTTGGTGACCAGCTCCGAGGTGCACAGGGTCGCGGCGTCCACCAGGCCCTGTTGATCGGTGCAGTTCAGGACGCAGGCGACGAAGTCCCGCAGGATCTTGGGCGACGCGGGGCCGCGGCTGCCGCGCAGGGTGTAGACGCAACGGTCACCGGAGGCGGTGGGCGCGGGCGGCGGGACATCCTCGGGCTCGTGGTCGGTACCCATGGGTCAACTCCCTGCGAGGGGGCCGATGGTGCGCGTACCGTTGCGGCGATCAACGCGTGGTAGCGGTTCCGCCACCCACGGTAGGGCAGATATGGAAACATCTGCTACGGCACCGGTTAATTTCCCCGACGTCCGGCCCCTGAGGGGGAAAGAGCAACGGAGGAGCATGCCGCCCAGAAGCGCCCCCACCGCCCGTCAACTCCGGCTGGGCACCGAGCTGCGGAGGATGCGCGAGAAGGCCGGACTCGGCATCCAGGACGCCGCCGACCGGCTGGGCATCAACCGCACCCACATCACCAACCTGGAGCTGGCGCGCTTCGGGGTGAGCGAGGAGCGGGTCCGCGCGCTCGCCTCGATCTACGCCTGCCCGGACCGCGCCTACGTCGACGCGCTCGTCGCCATGGCCCGGGAGCGCAAGGGCGGTTGGTGGGAGGAGTACCGCGGCCATATCGCGACCGGCGGTCTCGACCTCGCCGAGCTGGAGTACTACGCGCGGAGTCTGCGCGTGGTCGAGCTGATGTTCCTGCCCGGTCTGCTGCAGACGGAGGCGTACGCCACCGCCGTCCTCAACGAGACGGTGCCCCCGTGGTCCCCGACGGAGCTGCGGCGCAGACTCTCCCACCGGATGAAGCGCCGGGACGTCCTCGACCGGGACGATCCGCCGCCGTGCACGTTCATCCTCCACGAGGCGTCCCTGCGGATGCGGTTCGGCGGACCGCAGCTGATGCGCGCCCAGTTGGAGAGCCTGCTGGAGGCGTCCACCCGGAGGAACGTCACCGTGCGGGTCATCCCCTTCGAGGCGGGCGGCTTCCCCGTCTCGGGGGTCTCGGTCACCTACGCCTCGGGCAGTGTGCCGCAGCTGGACACCGTGCAGCTGGACTCGGCGCACGGGCCCATGTTCCTGCACGCCGAGACCCAGCTGACCATCCACCGGGCGGTGCTGGAGCGGACGACGAAGGTGAGCCTGGCCGCCGACGCGTCACGGGACCTGATCCACGGGATCACCCGACAGCTCTGAGCCCCCGGCACCGCCCTCACCCCCGCCCCACCACTGTCCCCGTATCCATCGGCCGAAAGCACGCACATGACCGAGATGACCTGGCGGAAGTCCTCCTACTCCACCCAAGGGGACGGCAGTTCCTGTGTGGAGCTCGCCTCCATACCCGGCGGCGGGGTCGCGCTGCGCGAGAGCGACGACCCCGACACCGTCCTGACCACCACCCCCGCGCGGCTGCGGGCCCTGCTCGACGCCGTCAAGGCAGGCGCGTTCGATCACCTCGCGGCGCAGTGACGGGCGGTTCGACGGACGGTTCGACAGGCGCCTGGTCCGGGCCCTTCGCCGCCGCGTCCGCCGCGTCCGGCTCCGCCGCCACCGGTCCGCCGCGCCCCGGCAGCAGCAGCGCCGCGCTCAGGGCGGCCACCGCCAGCAGCGCACCCGCCACCCCGAAGGCCGTGGCGTAGCCGGAGACGAGGGCGGCCGGACCACCGCCGCCGTCGGCGTCCGTCGTATGCGAGGCCACCGTCGCGAGGACCGCGAGCCCCAGCGAACCCCCGATCTGCCGTGAGCTGTTGACCAGGCCGGACGCCATACCGGTCTCATGCGCCGCCACACCCGTTGTCGCGGCCGTGCCCATCGGGACGACACAGAGTCCGATGCCGACGCTCGCCACGAGGGAGGGGCCGAGGACCGAGTCCGCGAACCCGCCGTCCACCCCGACCGTCAGCCGGAACCACACGAATCCGGCGGCGCCCAGCAGCCCGCCCGCGACCAGCAGGTTCCGCACCCCGAACCGGGCCACCGTACGGGTCGCGGTGAGCGAGCCGATCACGACGCCCGCGCAGAAGGGCAGAAACGCGGTCCCGGCCCTGATCGGCCCGTACTCCAGGATCTGCTGCATATAGAGCGAGGTGAAGTAGAAGGCCGCGAACTGGCCGGAGAACAGCAGCAGCACGAAGAGGTTCGCGACCAGCACCGAACGCTGCCGCAGCAGCCCGATCCGCAACAGCGGCTGTGCCACCCGCCGTTCCACGACGACGAACGCGAGCAGCGCCACGGCCGCGACCGCGAGGGTGGTCAGGGTGGTCGGCGATCTCCAGGGATGGGCCTCGGTCCGCACGAGTGCCAGCACCAGGGCCGTCATACCGCCGGTGACCAGCAGCGCCCCGGCCGCGTCCAGCCGGGCGGGCGGACCCTCGCGCCGGTCGGGCGCCACCGAGAAGCGGGCCGCGGCCAGCGCGGCGAGCACGATCGGCACATTGATCAACAGCACCGAGCGCCAGCCCGCCCATGCGGTGAGCAGCCCTCCGGCCAGCACCCCGACGGCGCCGCCCGCCGCCGAGGCCATCCCCCACAGCCCCAGCGCCCGGGCCCGCGCGGGCCCGGCCGGGAAGGTGACGGCGATCAGCGTGAACGCCACCGGCGCGAGCGCCGCGGCGCCCACCCCCTGCACGGCACGCGCGGCGATCAGCCAGCCGGGCGAGCCCACCAGCCCGCCGCCGAGGCTGGCCAGCCCGAACACCGCGAGCCCGGCCATCAGCGTCGTCCGCCGGCCCACGATGTCCGCGAGCCGCCCGCCGAGCATCAGCAGCCCGCCGAAGGCGAGGGCGTAGGCGTTGACGACCCAGAGCAGCCCGCCCGGGTCGAAGCCGAGGTCGTCACGGATGTCGGGCAGTGCGACGTTCACCACGGACATGTCGAGCGCGACGACGAACTGCACGGTGAGCGCGACGGCCAGCAGCCAACCCGTTCTCTCCCGTTGGTCGTTCATGGTCCTCCTCCATCGGATCCCCCGGGGCCAGTCCAGTTAGTGTACGCGTATACTTAACCCGTACACCAACCCCGTGCAGGGACAATGGGCCGGTGACGAAGGAGACGGAGACAGGGACCGCGAAGGCCCGGCGGACCGGCGGACGCCCCCGCCGGCTGGAGCGGGAGACGATCGTCGCCACCGCGCGCCGCATCCTCGAGGAGGAGGGGACGGGCGGTCTGAGCATGCGGCGGCTGGCCAAGGAGGTCGGCGCCACACCGATGGCCCTCTACCGCCACGTCCGCGACAAGGACGAGCTGCTCCAGCTCGTCCTGGCCGGGACGGCGCGCACCCGCCCCCGCCCCGACCTGCCCGAGGACCCGCGCGAACGGGTCCACACGGTGGCCCTGCACATGCTGCGCACGCTCCAGGAGCTGCCGTGGGTGGTCGAGGTGCTGAGCCTCGGCGAACTCACCGACAAGGACGCCCTGTGGATGGTCGAGGAGATCATCGACTCGGCCATGGCGTGCGGGCAGAGCGAGCGCCGGGCGGTGCACACATACCGCTCGATCTGGCACTACGTGCTCGGCACGCTCGTCTTCCGCACGGCCCTCGCCCGCCGCGCGGAGGCCCCGGACCGCCGCGCGGCGTTCCCCTCCCTGCTCACCGATGCGGACCCCGCCGAGCTGCCGCGGCTGTCCGCACTGGCGGACCGCTGGGACGGGATCACGGACACGTACGACCCGGCGGAGGAGCTGCGGGCGTTCGTGAACGGCCTGCTCGACCGGACCGGGGACGGTGTGTGATCACCGCGACGCCCCGGGCGAGGAGCAGGTGATCGGCCCGAAGTCCTCGGTCCAGCGGACGAGTTGAGGTCCGCCCCCAGGCAGGAGGTACGGGGCCTCCCGCGGCGTTACCGTCGGCTCATGACCGATGCTCCGTCCCCGGCCGCACCCCGGCTGGACCTCGACGCCTATCTGACCCGGATCGGCTGGACCGGCGCCCGTCCCCCGGCCCCGACCGCGGAGACCCTGCGTGCGGTGCACCTGGCGCACGTGACCTCCATCCCGTTCGAGAACCTCCAGCCGCTCCTCGGCTCGGCGCCCTCCCTGGCCCTGCCCGACCTGGAGGCCAAGCTGGTCCGCAGCCGGCGCGGCGGCTACTGCTACGAACAGAACTCGCTGCTCTCCGCGGCCCTCACCGCGATCGGCTTCGGCGTCACCGGCCTCGCCGCCCGCGTCCGCGCGGGCGCCACCCCCGGCGCGGTCCGCCCGCGCAGCCATATGGTCCTGCTGGTCGAGATCCCGGGCGAACCGCAGCGCTGGATCGCCGACGTGGGCTTCGGCGCCATCGGCGGTCTGCTGGAGGCCGTACCGCTCGTCACCGACACCGAGCTGCAGGACGCCACCCGCCGCCACCGCTACATCCGGGAGCCCCACCCGGGAGGGCTGGAGGACCTGTTCGTCTTCCAGGCGTTCCACGACGGGGTCTGGGAGGACCAGTACGCGTTCAACCGCGAGCCCTTCGACGCGGCGGACTACGCGGTCATCAACTGGCATACGGCCACCAACCCGCGCTCGCCCTTCCAGCACACCCTCCGCGCCCAGCGCAACAGCGTCGACCTGCACCTCGAACTCATCGCCCGGACCCTGTCCGAGACCCACCCCGACGGCACCCGCAAGCAGCGCGAACTGGCCGACGACGACGAGGTCCTGCGCGTCCTCGCCGCCGACTTCGGCATCGACCTGCCCTCGGACACGGTCCTGCCCAACTGAGCCACCCTGCCCGAGCCACCCTTCGACCGGTTGCCCCGAACCGCGGATTCCGCCGAATACGCGGGTGCCGCACCGCGCCGCCGGGCCGCATGGCACGATCATCCCCCTGATGGGCCGATCGGAGGGTGGCAGGGACGGGGACATGAGCCAAGACAAGCTGTCCGTGTCGGAACGGGAACTGTCCGACCTGACCAAGGACCTCGAGGAGATGATCAGTTACCTCGAGCGGAAGATCGAGCGCCTCGACCACCTGGTCCGGTCGCTCGACGCCGACTGGAAGGGCCCCGCCGCCGCGGCCTACAAGAAGCTCCAGCGCGACGCGTATATGGACGCCGCGCGCATCAGACAGCTGATGACCTGCATCGAGGAGGCCACCAAGCGCCACGGCGGCACCCTGAGCCAGGACTTCCTGGACCTGCGCCACCGCTTCCTGTCCCTCCAGCGGTCCTCGGCGAACGACGGGGAGGACGGGCCGCACCGGGAGGACGTCTGACCTAGCGGCCCTCCGGCCCCTGTCCGGGGCCGGGTTCCGGGCCGGGTTCCGGGGTGAGTTCGCGGCTGACGAGACGGTAGTAGTCGATCGCCTTGGCCAGCCCCAGCCCCCCGGCCGCCGCGAAGACCACGGCGATGCCGATCAGCGACCCGAACCCCTCCGGGCTCAGCTCGGCCGACACCGTGGACACCCCCAGCGCCAGCCCGAGGCTGGACAGCAGGACCGACGGCAGCAGCCACAGCAGGGCGCCGCCCCGGACGCGCCAGAGCGGCAGGGTCCGGGGGTCGCGTTCCAGCCGGGCCCAGTCGCGGAGCCGCCCGCCCACGACGACGTCACGCCGGATACCGGTGGCCACGCCCAGGCTCGACGGAATCGTGGCGCCCAGCGACAGGCCCAGGAACATCACGCCCAGGATGTGTTCGACGAGCTCCCCCGTCACCAGGAACTGGAACCCGGAGACGGCCAGCACCCACCCCAGCGCGAAGACCATCGCCGACAGCCACAGCAGCAGCGCCCGGTGCGGCGCCATGTACCAGCGCGCCAACGTCCCCAACGCCCGCGCCCGTTCCTCGAGCAACCCCGCCCGGTCGCCCCACGCCCCCTGCTCCGGCACGGGCGGGGGCGGCGGCGGAAGGGTGGTGGAGGGGAGCATGGCGTCCTTTCGCCGGTCCGGCACATGGCCCGGGGGCATATGGCACAAGCGTCATGGGCGTCCAAGTCTGGCAGTTCCCGGGAGCGGCGCCCGGGCCCGCCCGGGGCCGACAAGTTCACCGACCGGTCTCGTTCAGCTCCCGTCCGCGACCGATTCGAAGCGCCAGCGGTGGACGGCGCGGCGGGTCAGATGCTCGGGGGGATCGGGGAGTTCGGGCAGGCCCGGGGTGTCGTAGGCGGCGTTCCACCAGGTGATGACCAGGACCCGGTCCTCGGGGGCGCGGAAGGTCTCGCGGCGCAGCGGGGGCGGGTCCAGGGGCTGGCGGGCGGCCCAGGTGAGCAGATCGGCTCCGGCGCCCTCGACCGCACGGGCCTCCCACATCAGGGCGACGGTCATGCGTAGAGGTTCTTCCGGCTCAGCTCGTGCACATGGTCGTGGTCGTGCGTGTGGGAGTGGGAGTGCGTATGCGCCTCGGGGTCGGGGACATGGGGGTCCGTCACCGGGAGCGAGGAGTCGGCGGACAGGTCCCAGGCGGAGGCCGAGCGGCCGCGGGCGACCATCTCCGCGCCGAGGGCCGCGACCATCGCGCCGTTGTCCGTGCACAGCTTGGGGCGCGGGACGCGCAGGGTGATGCCCGCGTCCTCGCAGCGCCGCTCGGCCAGGGCGCGCAGCCGGGAGTTGGCGGCGACGCCGCCGCCGATCATCAGGTGGTCGACGCCCTCGTCCTTGCAGGCGCGGACGGCCTTGCGGGTCAGCACATCGGCGACGGCCTCCTGGAAGGAGGCGGAGACATCGGCGACCGGCACCTCCTCGCCCGCCGCGCGCTTGGCCTCGATCCAGCGGGCCACGGCGGTCTTGAGACCGGAGAAGGAGAAGTCGTAGGCGGCGTCCCGCGGACCGGTGAGACCGCGGGGGAAGGCGATGGCGTCGGGGTCGCCGTCGCGGGCGATGCGGTCGATGACCGGGCCGCCGGGGAAGCCGAGGTGCAGCACCCGGGCGATCTTGTCGAACGCCTCGCCCGCCGCGTCATCGATGGTCGAGCCCAGCGGGCGGACGTCGGAGGTGATGTCGGGAGCCAGGAGCAGCGAGGAGTGGCCGCCGCTGACCAGCAGCGCCATGGTCGGCTCGGGCAGCGGGCCGTGCTCCAGCTGGTCGACGCAGATGTGCGAGGCGAGGTGGTTGACGCCGTAGAGCGGCTTGCCGAGGGCGTAGGCGTACGCCTTGGCCGCGGAGACGCCCACGAGCAGGGCGCCCGCGAGTCCGGGACCGGCGGTGACGGCGATGCCGTCGAGATCGGAGGCGGCGACCCCGGCCTCCTTCAGGGCCCGCTGGATGGTGGGGACCATCGCCTCCAGATGGGCGCGGCTGGCGACCTCGGGGACCACTCCGCCGAAGCGGGCGTGCTCGTCCACGCTGGAGGCGACCGCGTCGGCGAGCAGGGTGTGGCCGCGGACGATCCCGACGCCGGTCTCGTCGCAGGAGGTCTCGATGCCGAGGACGAGCGGTTCGTCAGCCATGGGTCTTCGTTCCTTGTACTGAGGGGGGCGGCACGGCCGCGGAAGGGGTCGTGGGCGCGGCCGGATCGGTCAGCCGCATGACGAGGGCGTCCACGTTGCCCGGCTGGTAGTAGCCCTTGCGGAAACCGATGGGCTCGAAGCCGAAGCGCTCGTACAGGCGCTGTGCGCGGGTGTTGTCGACGCGCACCTCCAGGAGCACCTCCCGGCACTCGAAGGCGGTGGCGGCGCCGAGGAGATCGGTCAGGAGCCGGGCGCCGAGCCCGGTGCCCCAGTGGTCGCGGGCGGTGGCGATGGTCTGGACGTCACCGGTGTGGTCGAAGACCGCGAGCCCGGCGTAGCCGACTATCGCGCCCGGCCGCGGATCCTGGTCCGTGCCGGCGCCGCCCGCTTCCGCGACCACGTAGTGACGGGTGACGTCCCGGCCCCGGGCGTGGGCGAGCTCGGACCAGAACATCCCGCGCGACCAGGCGTCGTCGGGGAACAGCTCCTCCTCGAGCGCCAGCACGGGATCGATGTCCCACCAGCGCATCTCGCGCAACGTCACGGTCGGGCCGGTCACTTGGGGGTGACCACCTTGTAGTTCGCGGGCACCTTGGCGTCGGGGCGGCGCAGGTACAGCGGCCGGGGCGGCAGCAGTTCCCCGCCGCGCGCCAGCTTCGCCGCGGCCAGCGAGGCCAGCGCCCCGGCCGACTGGTGCTCGGGCATCCCGGACGGCACCTCGGCGAAGGCGGCCGGGTAGAGGAGGGCGCCCGCGCCGACGGCGGGCAGTCCGGCGACGGGCCCGGCCTCGGTGAGATCGGCGGGGTGGTCCACGGCGGGCTCGGTCACCCGGGTCAGCGGATCGTCGTAGCGGGCCCAGTAGACCTCCTTGCGGCGCGCGTCGGTGGCCACGACGAAGGGGCCGGTCAGCCCGGCCCGCCCGGCGGCGTACGCGATCCCGTCCAGCGTGCACAGCCCGTGGACGGGGATGCCGAGGGCGGCGCCGAAGGTCGCGGCCGTCACCAGCCCGACCCGCAGCCCGGTGTAGGGGCCGGGGCCGACCCCGACGACGATGTCCGTCACCTCGGCCAGCTCGGTGTCCGCCGCCCGCAGGGTCCGGTGGACGGCGGGGAGCAGCAGCTCACCGTGGCGCCGGGCGTCGATGTCGGCGGACTCGGCGAGAACTTCGGAGCCGTCGTGCAGGGCGACCGTGACGGCGGGGGTGGCGGTATCAAGAGCGAGCAACAGCACGAGGACAGCCTACGGCGCCCCCGGAAGATCGTTCTTCGGTGTGCGGCGGCGTTCGTCCGCCGTGAACCCCCGGCCCCGGTGGCGAGTCCTTCGTACCAAGGGGGCAACAGGGCGGTGGTGGCGCGCGGTGAGCGCACTCCCGTGCCACGCGCCGGTGCTACCGTCGCCATAAGTGCGTACGGGCCGTGAGCGCGTACTGACCGCAGGAGAGGATGTCCGCCGTGCCGAGGAGCAGCACCGGGCCCGCCGTCGCCGTTCTCACCGCCGCCGCACTCGGCGCCGTCGCCTTCCTCGGCTACCAGGCCGCGGCGACCGCGCCCGACCATCCCACGCAGGCCCGGCCCGGTTCGCACTCCGACGGGTCGGAGGACCGGGCGAAGAAGACCAAGAAGAAGTCCACGGTCCTGCCCAGGAATTCGGGGACCGGCACCCGGGTCGTCTACGCGCTCGGGGACCGCCGGGTGTGGCTGGTCGGTGCGGACGGCCGGGCCACCCGCACCTTCGCGGTCGGCCCCAGCTCGGCCAGCCCGGACCCGGGGACGTACAAGGTCTCCTCGCGGAACCCGGGCGGTGTGGGGTCGGACGGGGTGCAGGTCGAGCACGTCGTCGTCTTCCACTCGGAAGGGGGCGTGGTGTTCGGTTTCAGCGCGGCCATGGACGGCACGATGCCGGACCCGGACGCGCGGAAGCGGACGGGCGCGGTGCGGGAGGCACGGGCGGACGGCACGGCGATGTGGGAGTTCGCGCAGGTCGGCACCGCGGTGGTGGTGATCGCCTAGGTCCCGTCCCGCCGGTCGTCGTGGATCAGCCCGCGGCGTCTGGTGCGGGGGCACCTCCCGGCGTTGGCCGGGGCGGATCGCACGGCGGAGGGTCGCCCTCGTACTGGGCGTACTCGGATGATCCCGGCGACGCGGCGGGACACGGTGCCGGGCGCCGCGGGCCCGCGACGACCGGCATGACAGGGCCTGGGCGGTCCGGCTGTCGGCCGGGGCGTCCGCTACGCGGCGTCGCGGCGCTCGCGCGCGGCCTCGTCCGGTTCGGACGCCGGCCGCTCGACGGCGGAGCCCGCTTCCCCGGCCGGGGGCGTGGACACCGCACTGGCCGCCGCACAGGCCGCCAGCAGGTCCCTCATCGACGGCGGGCGGCCGTCGTCGCGCCGGTCTGTCCCGACGACGGGTTCCTGGGCCGACATGGATGCCTCCTGAGGGTCCTGGGGCACTCGGACGAACAGGGAAAAATCCGAAGGTGGTTAGGCACGCCTAACCACGCTCCCCCTCCCATGTGACCACGGCCGATGCCCACAGCGCAACATCATGCCGACGGCTTGTCGGAATGTACCCCGTCAGCCGCCCGTCACCCCCCTGCGCGGACGGGGACGACAGCGAGGATGACAGCGGGGATGCGCGCGGACAGGGATGACCGCGGACGGGTCATCCGGTCAGCGACGCCAGATCCGCACCGGCCCACCGCGGCCCCACCCCGGTGACCACCACACCGCGGGCGTCGTCGGGGTCACCGGCCGCGCCGTCGCCCACCGCCCGCTCGATCACCACGTGCAGCCGGTCCTCGGACAGCCCCTCGACCTTGCCCTCGCCCCATTCGACCGCGATCACCGACTCCGGCAGCGACACATCGAGGTCGAGGTCCTCCATCTCGTCCAGACCGCCGCCCAGCCGGTAGGCGTCCACATGGACCAGCGGCGGACCGGAGCCCAGCGACGGGTGCACCCGGGCGATCACGAACGTCGGCGAGGTGACCGCGCCGCGCACGCCCAGGCCCTCCCCCAGGCCCCGGGTCAGCGTGGTCTTGCCCGCGCCCAGCTCACCGGTGAGCAGCACCAGGTCGCCGGGGCGCAGCAGCTCGGCGAGTCTGCGGCCCAGGTCCCTCATCTGCTCGGGCGAGGTGACGGTGATGCGTGTCGCTACGTCCATACCGGCCGATGGTACTCAGCCGGAGACCCCTCGCCGGGCCCGTCCCTCGACCCCGTCCACCACTCTGGCCAGCAGTTCGGTCAGATGTCCGTTGACCACTTCGGGGTGCTCGAGGATCACGAGGTGGCCGGCCTCCTCGACGATCACCAGTTCGGCGCCGGGCAGCAGCTCCGCGATGGCCTCGCTGTGCTCCATGGGCGTGATCAGGTCCTTGTCGCCCGCCAGCACCAGCACCGGCAGCCCGTCGAAGTGCGGCAGCGCCCCGGCCTTGTCATGGGCGAGGAACGCCGGGTAGAACTCCGCGACCACATCGATCGGGGTGGCCTCGATCAGCCGCTCGGCGAACCGCGCGACCCCGGGGTCCACGTCCTTGGAGCCGAACGAATAGCGCTTGATCAGCCCGGCGAAGAGATCGGCGGTGGCCCGGCGGCCCCGCTCGACCAGTTCGACCTGCCAGCCCAGCGCCTTCAGCAGCCCCGGGAGCACCCTGCGCACCGCGTTGACCCCGACGACCGGGAGGCCGAAGCTGACCTCGCCGAGACGGCCCGCCGAGGTGCCGAGGAACGCGACGCCGACCACCCGGTCCCGGACCAGCTCCGGGTACTGCGCGGCCAGCGCCATCATCGTCATCCCGCCCATGGAGTGGCCGACCAGCACCAGCGGGCCCTCGGGTGCCGCGGCGTCGATGACCGCCTTCAGATCGCGGCCGAGCTGATCGATGGTGAGGGCGTCACCGTCGGCCTGGGCGCAGCCGCGGGCCGAGCGGCCGTGGCAGCGCTGGTCCCAGTAGACGGTGCGGGCCACCTCGCGCAGCGCGGAGCGCTGGAAGTGCCAGGAGTCCTGGGCCAGGCAGTAGCCATGGCTGAAGATCATGGTGACCGGGGTGCCCGGAGCCTTGCGGCCGAACCGCCGCTTGCGCCGGGACGATGGGGGTGCCGGGCTCTCCCGGACCTCCTCCACCTCGTAGTACAGCTCGGTGCCGTCGTCGGCCACCGCCCTGCCGGGGGTGCCGCGCAGCGTGCCGTACGGGCCCTCGGCATCCAGCGCGAGGCGCGCCTTGCGCCGTACGCCGCGGCCGACCGTGAGGCGCTCCAGGGCGACGCCCGCCGCGGCTCCCGCCGCGAGGACGCCGATCGCGGCGCCCGCGAACCCGGCTCCGCGCCTCCAGCCCACGGCTGTGGCCCCCGCCGCGACCCGTGTCGCCATCTCTGCCGTGCTGTCGTCGCCCATGGTCAGATCCCTGTGCCCCCCGAATGACCTACATAAACGCGTGGCACCCGGGAACCCACACGGGTGACGATCTCGTAGGCGATCGTGCCCGCGGCACGTGCCCAGTCCTCGGCGGTCGGCTCCCCCCGGTCCCCCGGCCCGAAGAGCACCGCCTCCTCGCCCTCGACCGCGCTGTCGCCGCCGAGGTCCACCACGAACTGGTCCATGGCCACGGTGCCCGCGACCGTCCGCCACTTCCCGGCGACCAGCACCGGACCGGTGCCCGAGGCATGGCGCGGGATGCCGTCCGCGTAGCCGACCGGCACCAGGGCGAGGGTGGTATCGCCCGGGGTGACGTAACGGTGGCCGTAGGAGACCCCGTGGCCGCCCGGCACCCGCTTCACCGAGGCGAGCGAGGCGGACAGCGTCATCACCGGCCGCAGCCCGAAGTCGGCGGGCACGCCGATCTCGGGGCTCGGCGAGATGCCGTAGGTGGCGATACCGGTGCGGACGAGGTCGAAGTGGGAGGCGGGCAGGGTGAGCGTGGCCGGGGAGTTGGCCAGATGGCGCACCTCCGGCCGCAGCCCGGCCCGTTCGGCGTGGGCGAGCACCTCGCGGAAGACGGTGAGCTGGGCTTCGATCGAGGGGTGGCCCGGCTCGTCGGCGCAGGCGAAGTGGGACCAGACACCGGTCACCCGCACACTGCCCTCCGCCTCGGCGGCGCGCGCCTCGGCGACCAGGGCGGGCCAGTCGGCGGGCTGGCAGCCGCTGCGGCCGAGGCCGGTGTCGGCCTTCAGCTGGACCCGGGCGGTCCGGCCGCCGGCGCGGGCCGCGGCGGCAGCCTCCCGCAGGGCCCACCGGCCGCTGGCCGAGACGTCGATGTCCGCCTCGATCGCCTCCCGCCAGGGGCCGCCCGGCGTCCACAGCCAGCACATCAGCCGGCCGGTGTCCCCCGCCGCGCGCAGCGCGAGCGCCTCTTCCGGCGTGGCCGTCCCCAGCCAGCTCGCACCGGCCTCGCGGGCGGCGCGGGCGCAGGGCAGCGCGCCGTGACCGTAGCCGTCCGACTTGACCACGGCCATCAGCTCGGCGGTGGGCGCCGCGGCACGCAGCGCCCGAACGTTGTCCCGCAGGGCGGCCAGATCGACCACGGCTCGGGCACGCATCGGTGTCTCGTCCATCCCCGTCAGTCTCTCAGGCCCGTCCGCCGATCGGAGTGTGTGCTTCCACGCACGGAGAGCCCTCCGTTCGGGAGACTGTGACCATGAGGACTGCCTACAGCGTCGAGACCGTACGGGCCGCGGAGCGGGAGCTGATGGCGCGGCTGCCGGACGGAGCGCTCATGCAGCGCGCGGCGGCCGGACTGGCCGCGGCCTGCGCCGATCTGCTGCGCCGGGTGTCCGGGGCCCGGGTGGCGGTACTGACCGGAAGCGGGGACAACGGGGGCGACGCGCTCTACGCGGGCGCCCGGCTGGCCCGGCGCGGCGCCGGGGTCACCGCGGTGCTGCTGGCCCCGGACCGGACCCATCCGGGGGGTCTGCGCGCACTGCTGGCGGCGGGCGGACGGGCCGTACCGGCCGATGACGACCGCGCCGAGCCGGCCCTGGCCCGCGCCGGACTGGTGCTGGACGGGATCGTGGGCATCGGTGGCAAGGGCGGGCTGCGGGAGGCCGCGGAACGGCTGACGCGGGCGGTGCGCGGCACGGTCGTCGCGGTGGACCTGCCGAGCGGGGTGGACGCCGACACCGGTGAGGTGAGGGGCGCCGCGGTGCGCGCCGACGCCACGGTCACCTTCGGTGCGTACAAACCGGGGCTGCTGATCGATCCCGCCCGTGGCCACGCGGGGGCGCTGCGACTGATCGGCATCGGCCTGGAGCCGTACCTGCCGTCCGTACCCGACGCGCAGGCGCTCCAGCACGGGGACGTGGCGGCGCTGTTGCCCCGGCCGTCGGCGGAGAGCGACAAGTACCGGCGCGGGGTGGTCGGCGTGGTCGCGGGCTCCGCCCGCTACCCGGGCGCCGCGGTGCTGGCCGTCGCGGGCGCGCTGCGCGGCGGTGCGGGGGCGGTGCGCTACGTGGGTCCGGCGACCGACGCGGTCATCGCGCGCTTCCCCGAGACGCTGGTGCACACCGGTCCCCCGGCCAAGGCGGGCCGCGTACAGGCGTGGGTGGTCGGCCCCGGTCTCGGCGACGGCGCGGCCGCCCGCCACTCGCTGGAGGACGTGCTCGCCTCCGACGTCCCGGTCCTGGTCGACGCCGACGGGCTGCGCCTGCTGCCCTCCGGCGATCTCCGCGGACGTGCGGCGCCCACGGTGCTGACCCCGCACGCGGGCGAGGCCGCGGCCCTGCTCGGCGTCTCCCGCGAGGAGGTGGAGTCGGGACGGCTGACGGCGGTGCGGGAGCTGGCCGGGCGCTACGGCGCCACGGTGCTCCTGAAGGGGTCCACCACGCTGGTCACGGACGGTGCGGGGCCGGTGCGGGTGAACCCCACCGGCACCGGCTGGCTGGCCACCGCGGGCAGCGGTGACGTGCTGTCCGGACTGACCGGCTCACTCCTCGCGTCGGGCCTCGCCGCCGCCGACGCGGCCTCGGTCGGCGCCTACCTCCACGGCCTCGCCGCCCGCCGCGCGGCAGGCCCCCACGGCGCCCCGATCGCGGCCTACGACGTGGCGACGGCCCTGACCGAAGCCTGGCGCGACGTCACCGCCTGACACGGCCCGGGCCGGCGGACACCGGACAGCCGAGCGACCACCGCACGACAGACGTCCGCCCGGACACGGCACCGAGCGAACACGACTGACGGCTGAACAGGTGCGCCGACGGGCGACGGGCGGCCGGGCAGCGACCCGGCCCACCTGGCAGCAACGCGGCGATCGCCGACCCGGCAGCGAACCACCGGATCCGACAGCTGACCAACAACACCCGCCGGCCGGCGGACACCGGACGGCCCAGCGACCGTCGCACGATGGACACCCACCCGAACACGGCACCGGGCGAGCACGACTGACGGCTCAACGGGTCCGCCGACGGGCGACGGGCGGACCGGATCCTGCGGGGTGGGGAAAACCGGTGGCGGGGCTCCGGGCGGTCCGTAGCCTGACTCGTATGACCGCCCTGAGCCTGGACCGCTACGCCGCCGAAATCGTCACGCAGACCGAGCGCTTGAGGGACCTCGTCAGACATGCCGACCTCGATGCCCCGGTGCCCGGCTGCCCCGGGTGGAACCTCGGCCAGCTGCTGCGCCATGTGAACGGTACGCACCGCTGGGCCCAGGGGGCCGTCGGCTCCCGGGCGACGGAACCGGTCTCCGACGAGCTGGTCAACGACGTCCCGCGGATCGCCGGCGAGGACGCGGAGGCGCTCGGCGTCCGTCTCGGCGAGGGCGCGGCGCGGCTGGCGGAGACCCTGCGCGCGGCCGGTCCCGACATCCCGGTGTGGACACCGGGCCCGGGCGGCACCCCGATGTTCTGGGCCCGCCGGATGGCGCATGAGACAGCCGTGCACCGGGCGGACGCGGCCCTGGCGGTCGGCGCGGAGTACACCCTCGACGAGGAGTTGGCGGCCGACGCCCTCGACGAGTGGATGGACTTCGGCACCGTGCCGGAGGCCTACGCGTCCGGGCCCCCGCTGCTCGGACCCGCCCGGACCCTCCGGTTCCACGCCGTGGACACCGGGGCGCGGTGGCTGGTCGACCTCACCGGCTCCGCACCGGTCTGGCGCCGTGCGGACGAGGGGGCGGCCGTGACGGTGCGCGGTCCGCTGACCGAGCTGCTCCTGCTGCTCTACCGGCGGCCCGCCCCCGGCGTCGATGTCCTCGGGGACGGCGCCCTGCTGGAACTGTGGCTGACGCGGACCGGTTTCTGGCTGCGGTGACGGGCCGTCCGTGCGGCTATGCGGTTCCCGTGCCGCTCTCGGGCCTTCGCGCCTGGTCACTGATCTTCATCAGGATGGCGATCAGCACCCAGTTGGCCACCTGGGAGGAGCCGCCCGCGGCCAGGAACGGCAGCGCCTTGCCGGTCAGCGGGAGCAGCCCGGTGACCCCGCCCGCGACCACGAAGACCTGGAGCGCCAGCGCTCCGGACAGTCCGGCCGCCAGCAGCTTGCCGAACGGATCGCGCGCTGCCAGCGCGGTCCGCAGCCCCCGTTCGATCAGCAGCGCGTACACCAGCAGGACGGCCGTCATACCCGCCAGGCCCAGTTCCTCACCGACCGTGGTGAGGATGAAGTCCGAGCGGCCCGCGAACCCGATGAGGTCGGAGTGGCCGCGCCCCAGACCGGTACCGGTGACACCGCCGGTGCCGAAGCTGAACAGCGCCTCCGCGGCCTGCGGGGAGGTGAGTCCGGGCGGTGGGTCCGGCAGGTAGTAGTCCATGGGGTGCAGCCAGGCGACGATCCGGCCGTGCACATGGGGTTCCATCGAGCCCACGACATAGGCGCCGCCCGCGAACATCAGCAGTCCCGCCACCACCCAGCTGGTGCGCTCGGTGGCCGCGTAGATCATGATCACGAAGAGCCCGAAGAAGATCAGCGAGGTGCCGAGGTCCCGTTCGAAGACCAGCACCAGCAGGCTCAGCGCCCAGACCGCCGCGATCGGCCCGAACTGTCTGCCGCGCGGGAAGTGGAAGCCCAGTACCCGGCGGCCCGCCAGCGCCAGCGCGTCCCGGTGCGCGGTCAGGTAGCCCGCGAAGAACACGGCGATCCCGATCCGGACGAACTCCCCGGGCTGGAACGACAGCGGCCCCAGCCGGATCCAGCGCTTGGCGCCGTACAGGTCGCCGGGGAAGAACGCCGGGGCCATCAGCAGGACCAGGGAGACCAGGACGGTGACGTAGGTGTAGCGGCGCAGCAGCCGGTGGTCCCGGAGCAGCGCCAGGATCCCGAGGAACACCACGAGGCCGATGGCGGTCCACCGCACCTGGGCCGGGGCCATCGCCGGGGAGCCGTAGCGCTCGGCGTAGGAGTGGTCCAGCCGGCCGATCAGCACCAGGCTCAGCCCGCTCAGCGCGACGGCCAGCGGCAGGATCAGCGGGTCGGCGTACGGGGCGAAGCGGCGCACCGCGAGATGGGCGGTCAGGATGAGCGGCACCGCCCCCAGCGTGAACGCGGGGAGCCGGTCCGGCAGTTGCCCGTCGAGGGCGATTCCCACCGAGGCGTACCCCAGCAGGGCCAGCAGCACGGCCAGCCCCAGCAGCCCTAATTCAGCCCTGCGCCCCATGTGTTTCCCCCGTCTCGTCCGGATCCCTGAGGGGAGAGAACGCGATGGGCCCGGGCGGTTCCCGCCCGACGGCGGTCAGAGCTGTCGGAGGTGGTCCCGCAGGGTCCGGGCGACATGGGACATCAGGGCCTCGGCACCGGGCTGGCGGCTGGCGGGCACCACGGATTCGGTCAGTACGGCGACGGCGAAGCTCTGGCCGTCGGCGTGCTCGACCACGCCGATCTCATGGCGGAGGTTGAGCAGGGTGCCGGTCTTGGAGGACCAGGTGGTGGCGTCCGAGCCGAAGTCCGGCGCGAGGCGGTGCCGCATCAGGTTGTGGGCCATCAGACCGCGCACCCGCGTGGCCACCTCCGGGTGGACCGCGGACGGCGTCCACAGCGCCTGGAGCAGATCGGCCCAGGCGCGGGCGCTGCCGGTGTTGGCGCGGGTGGTGTCGAGCTGCGGCACCCGGTGACCGCGGCCGGAGGTCCCCGCGTCGATGGCGAGCGCGTGGGCGAGATGGGCCTGTGCGCCGTCGAACCGCTCCTCGGGGGTGTCGGACAGCTCCCGCATGGTGTGCCGGACGGTGATGCCGTGCAGTCCGAGCTCCTGGAGGATCCGGGCCACATGCTCGGGCGGGGTGAGTTCGAACAGCGCGTCGGCGGCCGTTCCGTCGCTGACGCAGGTGCTCAGATAGACCAGGTCGTCGACGGCGATCCGGGCGGGGTGGCGGAACCGGCTCAGCCCGGTCGGACCGGGAGTGGTGATCCGGCCGGGCCGCACCTCCACCGGTGCCGCCCCGTCGAGGTCACCACGCCGGACGCGCTCGGCCGTGGCCAGCGCGAGCGGGACCTTCACCAGGGAGGCGGACGGCAGTTGGGCGTCCGGTTCGATGCCCAGTTCCTCACCGGTGCCCAGGTCCCGCACCAGCAGATAGCCGCGCAGACCGCCGTCGCGCAGCTGTCCGCGCATCTCGCGCAGCAGCGCCTCGGTCATGCCACGACTCCCTCGGTGGACGGCGCGGCGCCCAGACAACGCGCCAGCGCGTCGCCAAGACGGTCCTGGACGTGCCGGGGGTTACCGGACGCCGCGGCGGTGACGGCGTAGCCCCGGGTGAGCGCGAGCTCGCCGATCGGCCGCCA
Source organism: Streptomyces sp. NPDC045899 (assembly GCF_056431485.1). Lineage (NCBI taxonomy): Bacteria > Bacillati > Actinomycetota > Actinomycetes > Kitasatosporales > Streptomycetaceae > Streptomyces > Streptomyces sp. NPDC045899. The sequence goes on along the minus strand of NZ_JBWKKP010000029.1, from coordinate 22,850 downwards.
GTGCAGGGTGAGTTCCCGGGCCTGGGCGGGTGAGCACAGCAGCAGGTCGTCGGAGCACAGCACGTCCGCCGCGGCGGAGGTGAGGTCATCGGCGACCACCAGCTGGGCGGGGCGCAGCCCGACCGCGTCCCGCAGCCGGGTCAGCGGATCGCGGATGTGCGGAACGTCGTCCTCCGGCTGGATCCGGATCCGGCGGGGCGGTCCGGGGGCACCCCGGCCCATCCGCAGGGTCTCCAGATAGACGCGTCTGACCCCGGGGTCCCCCGATCCGGCCAGCCCGAGCGGCACCGACCACAGCGCCTCGTCCGGCGGCACCGGCAGCAGGGCGGCCCGCACCTGCTGGGAGCGGACCAGCTCAGCCCGCCGGTCCGGCGGCGCGACCCGGAGGTCGAGGGTGATCCCGTGGCCGCGCGCGTCGGCCACCAGCCGGGCGAGGTCGACGGTGGAGCAGATACCGGGCATCGCCAGCCGCCACGGCTTGCGCTTGGCGGCCTCCGCCTCGTGCCGCAGTACATCGGCGGCCTGCACGAGCTGCCGGGCCGCCGGGAGCAGCTCCCGGCCGAACGGGGTGAGGACCGCCCGCCGCGAGGTGCGCTCGAACAGCGGCTCGCCGAGGTCCGCCTCCAGCGCGGCGATACGACGGCTGGCCACCGGCTGGGACATCCGGGCGGCCGCGGCCCCGACGGTGAAACTCCCGCGTTCGCTCACGCTCACGAAGGCACGGCACGCTCCCACCAGATCCACGGCTCCCACTCTAGAGGGACTGTCATGCCATTTCCTCATGGAACCGCCCAGAAGCGTATTGGACCGCATAGCCGCAGGCGGCGAGGGTGGTCAGGACGCCATACCCGTCGTTCCACCCCCCGTGTGCCCCGTCCGACGGGGCCGTTCAGGAGGTCCCGGACCATGCGCCAGACCCGCTCCCGACGCGCCCTGCGCGGTGCGCTCGCCACCCTCGTGCTCATGCCGCTCGCCGCCTGCGGCCAGGACGACTCCCCGGAGTCCTCCTCCAAGGGGAGCGCATCCGCAACGGCGGCCGCGCCCGCCGCCGCCCGCGCGTCCACCGATGAGTTCAAGAAGCTGGAGAAGGCGTTCGACGCGCGTCTTGGCGTCTACGCCGTCGACACCGGGACCGGACGTGAGGTGGCGTACCACGACGGTTCGCGCTTCCCCTTCGCCTCCACGTTCAAGGCCATGGCCGCCGGTACCGTCCTGCGCGAGCGTTCGCTCAAGGGCATGGACAAGAAGATCAGGTACACCAAGGACGATCTGGCCGCCTACTCCCCGATCACCGAGAAGCACACCGGCACCGGGATGACCCTGGGCGAGCTGTGCGACGCCGCCGTCCGCTACAGCGACAACACCGCGGCCAATCTGATCCTCGCCGAACTCGGCGGCCCCGAGGCCCTCGACGCCGCGCTGGAGAGGATGGGCGATCACACCACCCGGATGGTGCGGCGCGAACCGGAGCTCAACGACTGGGACCCGAAGGACACCCGGGACACCACCACCCCCCGGGCGTTCGCCAAGGACCTGCGCGCCTTCGTCCTCGGTGACACGCTCGACGGGCCCGAACGCGCGCAGCTCACCACCTGGCTGCGGAAGAACACCACGGGCGCGACGACCATCCGGGCGGGCGTGCCGAAGACATGGACGGTCGGCGACAAGACCGGCACCGGCAGCACCTACGGCTCCCGCAACGACATCGCGGTGGTGTGGCGGCCGGACGCGGCCCCCATCGTCGTGGCGATCATGACGAACCGCACCGCGAAGGACGCCGAGCCCGACGACAAGCTGCTGGCCCGGGCGGCCGGGGTGGTGGCCGACACCCTGGGGTAGCGGCCACCGGCCCCGTCCGGGAGACCCCGGTCATCCCTCGGCGATCACCACCGCGGAGGCCACTCCCGCGTCATGGCTCAGCGAGACATGCCAGCCGCGGACGCCCAGCTCCGCCGCGCGCGCCGCGACCGTACCGCGGACGGTCAGCCGCGGACGGCCGGAGTCCTCGGTCACCACCTCGGCGTCCGTCCAGCGCAGCCCGCCCGGCGCGCCCAGCGCCTTGGCCAGCGCCTCCTTGGCCGCGAACCGGGCGGCGAGCGACGCGATCCCGCGCCGCTCGCCGCTCGGCAGCGTCAGCTCGTCCGCCACGAACAGCCGTTCCGCCAGCCCCGGGGTACGCCGCAGGGCATCGGCGAAACGGTCGATCTCGGCCACGTCGATACCGACACCGATGATCACGGGATCACGATCACTCGACGGTCACCGACTTGGCCAGGTTGCGCGGCTGGTCGACCTCGTTGCCGCGCGCGGTCGCCAGCTCACAGGCGAAGACCTGGAGCGGCACGGTGGCCACCAGCGGCTGGAGCAGGGTCGGGGTCTGCGGGATCTCGATCAGGTGGTCGGCGTAGGGCGCCACCGCCTCGTCCCCGCGCTCGGCGATCACGATCGTGCGGGCACCGCGCGCCCGGATCTCCTGGATATTGGAGACGATCTTGTCGTGCAGCACCGAGCGCCCGCGCGGCGACGGCACCACGACGACCACGGGCACATCCTGCTCGATCAGCGCGATCGGACCGTGCTTCAGCTCACCGGCCGCGAAGCCCTCGGCGTGCATATACGCCAGTTCCTTGAGCTTGAGCGCGCCCTCCAGCGCCACCGGGAAGCCCACATGGCGCCCGAGGAAGAGCACCGTGTTCTTGTCGGCGAGGGACCGGGCCAGCTCACGGACCGGCTCCATCGTCTCCAGGACCTCTTCCACCTGGGTGGCGATCTCCGACAGCTCGCGGATCACCGAGAGGATCTCGTCGCCCCACTTGGTGCCGCGCACCTGCCCCAGGTACAGCGCCACCAGGTAGCAGGCCACCAGCTGGGTGAGGAACGCCTTGGTCGAGGCGACCGCGACCTCGGGCCCGGCGTGGGTGTAGAGCACCGCGTCGGACTCGCGCGGAATCGTCGACCCGTTGGTGTTGCAGATCGCCAGCACCTTGGCGCCCTGCTCACGGGCGTGCCGCAGCGCCATCAGGGTGTCCATGGTCTCGCCGGACTGCGAGATGGCGATCACCAGGGTGCGCTGGTCCAGGATCGGGTCCCGGTAGCGGAACTCGCTCGCCAGCTCCGTCTCGCAGGGGATCCGTGTCCAGTGCTCGATGGCGTACTTCGCGATCATGCCGGCGTGGTAGGCGGTGCCGCACGCGACGATCACGACCTTGCTGACCTCGCGCAGCACGGACGCGGGGATCCGCACCTCGTCCAGGCAGAGGCTGCCGGAGAGGTCGATCCGGCCGAGCAGGGTGTCCGCGACCGCCTTCGGCTGCTCGGCGATCTCCTTGAGCATGAAGTAGTCGTAGCCGCCCTTCTCGGCGGCGGAGGCGTCCCAGTCCACGTGGAACGGACGGACCTCGGCGGGCGCGCCGTCGAAGTCGGTGACCGTCACGCCCTCCCGGCGGGCCTCGACCACCTGGTCCTGGCCCAGTTCGATGGCCTCGCGGGTGTGCGCGATGAACGCGGCCACATCGGAGGCGAGGAACGCCTCGTCCTCGCCGACCCCGACCACCAGCGGCGAGTTCCGGCGCGCCCCGACCACCACGCCGGGCGCGTCCGCGTGCACCGCGACCAGGGTGAAGGCGCCCTCCAGCCGGCGGCACACCTGGCGCATCGACTCGGCCAGGTCATTGCAGGAGGAGAAGGACTCGGCGAGCAGATGCGCCACGACCTCGGTGTCGGTCTCCGAGATGAGCTCATGGCCGCGCTCGGCCAACTCGGCGCGCAGCACCGCGAAGTTCTCGATGATGCCGTTGTGGACGACGGAGACCCGGCCCGCGTTGTCCAGGTGCGGATGGGCATTGGCGTCGGTCGGCCCGCCGTGCGTCGCCCACCGCGTATGACCGATGCCGGTGCCGCCGCTGGGCAGCGGGCGGTCGGCCAGCTCCTTCTCCAGGTTGGCGAGCTTGCCCGCCTTCTTGGCGGAGGCCAGCCCGCCGTCGGCGAGCACGGCCACCCCGGCCGAGTCATAGCCGCGGTACTCCAGCCGCTTGAGACCGGCCAGGACGACATCGAGGGCGGACTGCCCTCCCACATAACCAACGATTCCGCACATGGAGGCAGCGTACGGCCCGCCCTCACGGGGACGGACGACGGCCCGCGCATCATGGGCGCCGTGCATAATGCCCGGATGCGGCCGGAGGCCGTCATCTCATCTTCCTGGGGGGAATAGTGAGGCGAATCACCTTATCGATGCTTGTCGTGCTGCTCGCGTTAGGCACCGGGTGCGATACGTCCGAGAAGGAAACGGCCAAGGGTGGCAGAGCCACCGGGAAGGCGAAGGCCACCAAGAAGACCTGGTGAGCGCCTCCGCGAGGCCGTTGCCAGGACCCGGCGGACCAGTGTGCGCGTCGAGGAGACCATCACGGTCCGCCGTGGCACCGAGGAGAGCATCCTCACCATCAAGGGCCCGTTCGACTTCGCCCGCGACCGGGGCGAACTGTCGGTCGCCCTGCCGGGCACCGGCCGCCGGAAAGAGACTTTCAGCGAGGGAAAGGTCTTTATGTCGCCCGTGCCGGGTCACCCCCGGGGCACCTGGAGTGTCACCGACCGTGCCGAAGCCAAGGCACACGCCCCGCTGACGGCCCCGCTGAACGACCCCGAGTACGTGCTGGAGCAGATCTCCCAACTGCGGAAGGTCTCCTATGGGGGTCTGACGGGGTACCCCCCGCACCGCGCGTACAGCTACGCGGGCTGGCTCGACTTCGACACCGCGGCGCGCCGTCTCGACCGGAGGAGTCGCGCGGTGCTCGAACGGGCCCGCCCGGCCATCGGGGACTACCCGGTATGGGCACATGTCAACGTGACCGAGGACGGGTGCGTCGAACGGATCGAACTGACGTCGATACTGGACGGTACGAGCACCGACGTCGCCATCGACTTCACCGACCACGGCACCCCCGTGACCGTCACGCCGCCGAAGACCACCGGGGCCCAGCCGGGGTGACCGACCCCACGCCCCCTCCCGCCCCACAGTTCCGGGCCCAGCCCCGACAATGAAGGTGTGATCACGTCAACCGCGCGCGAAGCGCGCACCGTGCGCGCACCGCAGCGGCGGAGCGAGGCCAGCCCGTACGTGGATCTCTCGCGCTCGGAGTGGAGCGCGCTGCGGGACAAGACACCGCTGCCGCTGACCGCCGAGGAGGTCGAACGGCTGCGGGGGCTGGGCGACGTCATCGACCTCGACGAGGTGCGGGACGTCTACCTGCCGCTCTCCCGGCTGCTCAACCTCTACGTCGCGGCCACCGGACGGCTGCGCGGCGCGCTCAACACCTTCCTCGGCGACACCAAGAAGGGCAGCGGCACCCAGCCCGGCACCCCGTTCGTCATCGGGGTGGCGGGCAGTGTCGCGGTCGGAAAGTCCACCACCGCGCGGCTGCTCCAGGCACTGCTGGCCCGCTGGCCGGAGCATCCGCGGGTGGAGCTGATCACCACCGACGGCTTCCTCTACCCCAACGACGAGCTGCACCGGCGCGGGCTGATGTCCCGCAAGGGGTTCCCCGAGTCGTACGACCGCCGGGCGCTGACCCGCTTCGTCGCCGATGTGAAGGCGGGCAAGGCGGAGGTCACGGCGCCGGTCTACTCGCACCTGATCTACGACATCGTCCCGGACGAGCGGCTGACCGTGCACCGCCCCGACATCCTGATCGTCGAGGGGCTCAATGTGCTGCAACCGGCGCTGCCGGGGACGGACGGCCGGACCCGGGTCGGGCTCGCCGACTTCTTCGACTTCAGCGTGTACGTGGACGCCCGCACCGATGACATCGAGAAGTGGTATCTCGGCCGCTTCCGGAAGCTGCGCGAAACCGCGTTCCAGGATCCGTCCTCGTACTTCCGCAAGTACACCCAGGTCTCCGAGGAGGAGGCGCTGGACTACGGCCGGATGATCTGGCGGACCATCAACAAGCCCAACCTCCAGCAGAACGTGCAGCCCACCCGGGGGCGTGCCACGCTCGTCCTCCGCAAGGGGCCCGACCACAAGGTGCAGCGGCTGTCCCTGCGCAAACTCTGAGGAGCCCGCTCGTGCTGCATCTGCGGCTGATCGTCCCGGCCGACCGCACCGACACGGTGGTGCGCACCGTGGCGGACACCGTCGGCACCACCCATCTGGTGGTGCTGCCCGGCGCCGCGCGCGAACCCGCGGGGGACCTCGTGATGTGCGACGTGGCGCGGGAGGCGGCCGATCCGCTGATCGACGCGCTGCGCGGGCTGGGGCTCGACGAGGACGGGGCGATCACCGCCGAGAACATCGACCTGTCGCTGTCCAGGCGCGCCGACGCCGCCGAGGAGGAGGCGCCGGGCGAGGGTGCGGACGCGGTGGTGTGGGAACAGCTCGCGGAGGCCACCCACGAGGAGTCCACGCTCTCCGTGACGTATCTCGCCTTCCTCGTCCTGGCGACGATGATCGCGGCCTGTGGTGTGGTGCTGGACAACGCGATCCTGATCGTGGGCGCGATGGCGGTCGGTCCGGAGTTCGGCCCGCTGGCCGGGGTGTGCACGGCGCTGGTCCAGCGCGCTCCACGGCTGGCCATGCGCTCGGCGACCGCGCTGCTGGTGGGATTCGCGGCGGCGATGGCGCTCACCACGGCGTTCAGCATGGCGATGGACGCGGTCGGGCTGTTCGGCCAGGAGATGCTGGAGGGCGACCGCCCGAACACCGACTTCATCTGGAAACCGGACCTGTTCTCGCTCGTGGTGGCCGTGCTCGCGGGCATCGCCGGAACGCTCTCGCTGACCTCGGCGAAGTCGGGGGCGCTGGTGGGGGTGGCGATCTCGGTGACCACGGTCCCGGCGGCGGCCAACGCGGCGGTGGCACTGGGTTACGGAGACATCGACCAGATGGTGGGCTCCAGCGAGCAGCTGCTGGTGAACCTGGCGGGGATCGTCGCGGCGGGCACGCTGACGCTGCTGGTGCAGAAGGCGCTGTGGGGCAGACAGCACCGGCGGACCCCGCGCCGCGGGTAGCCGCGGGGGTCCGGGAGCGGAACGCGCGGAGGGGCCGCCCGTGAACGGGCGGCCCCTCCGGGGTCTGCGGTGGTGGGACTAGCCGAGGGCCGACTTCACGGCGTCGGCCAGCCGGCCCGCCACCGAGCGGGCCTGGTCGATGTCGGCGGCCTCGACCATCACGCGGACCAGCGGCTCGGTGCCGGAGGGACGCAGCAGCACCCGGCCGGTCTCGCCGAGCTCGCGCTCGGCCTCGGCGACCGCGGCGGCGAGGTCGCCGCTGGAGGCGACGCGGGACTTGTCCACGTCCGGGACGTTGATCAGCACCTGCGGCAGCCGCTCCATGACGCCCGCCAGGTCGGCCAGGGTGCGGCCGGTGGCAGCGACCCGGGCGGCCAGCAGCAGACCGGTCAGGGTGCCGTCGCCGGTCGTGGCGTGGTCCAGGACGATCACATGGCCGGACTGCTCACCGCCGAGCGCGTAGTCATGGCGCTTCATCTCCTCCAGCACATAGCGGTCGCCGACCGCCGTCTGGACGAGCTGGAGCCCCTCCCGCCCCATGGCCAGCTTGAAGCCGAGGTTCGACATCACGGTGCCGACCACCGTGTCGTGGCGCAGGGTGCCCGCCTCGCGCATGGCGAGGGCGAGGACGGCGAGGATCTGGTCGCCGTCGACCTCACGGCCGGTGGCGTCCACGGCGAGGCAGCGGTCGGCGTCACCGTCGTGGGCGACCCCGAGGTCGGCGCGGTGCTCGGCCACGGCGGCCTGGAGTTTCGCCAGGTGGGTGGAGCCATGACCGTCGTTGATGTTGAGGCCGTCCGGTTCGGCACCGATGGTGACGACCTCGGCCCCGGCCTGGGCGAACGCCTCCGGGGAGACCCGGGAGGCGGCGCCGTGGGCACCGTCGATGACGACCTTGATCCCGTCGAGCCGGTTGGGCAGGACGCCGACCAGGTGGGCCACGTAGTTGTCGAAGCCCTCCTCGTAGTCGCGGACCCGGCCCACCCCGGAGCCGGTCGGCCGGTCCCACGGCTCGCCGGAGGCGTGGGACCGGTAGGTGCTCTCGATCCGGTCCTCCAGCTCATCGGCCAGTTTGTGGCCGCCACGGGCGAAGAACTTGATGCCGTTGTCGGGCATCGGGTTGTGGCTGGCGGAGAGCATCACGCCGAGGTCCGCGTCGAGCGCACGGGTGAGATGGGCGACCGCGGGCGTCGGCAGCACGCCCACCCGCAGGACGTCCACGCCCGCGCTGGCCAGCCCCGCCACCACGGCGGCCTCCAGGAACTCCCCGGACGCGCGCGGATCCCGCCCGACCACCGCCACCGGCCGGTGTCCCTCGAAGGTTCCCGCTTCGGCGAGCACATGCGCCGCCGCGACCGACAGACCGAGTGCCATCTCAGCCGTCAGGTCGGCGTTCGCGACACCGCGCACACCATCCGTACCGAAGAGTCGTCCCACTGGTGTCCTCCGAGATTACGAGCTGGGGGGCAGGAGCTTGCCTGTAGGTATACGCCCCCTGGTGGCGATAGCCGAACGCCCCGGGGCACGGGTGGTGCCGCCGGGGCGTTCGAATGAACAGCGAATCCGCTGGGCCGATGGGCTCGGGCGGATTAGCGCTTGCTGTACTGCGGCGCCTTGCGGGCCTTCTTCAGACCGGCCTTCTTACGCTCGGTGGCGCGGTCGTCACGGGTCAGGAAGCCGGCCTTCTTCAGCGGGCCGCGGTTGTTGTCCACGTCCGCCTCGTTCAGCGCGCGGGCGATGCCCAGGCGCAGCGCACCGGCCTGACCGGAGACGCCGCCACCCGAGATACGGGCGATGACGTCGTAGCGGTCGTCCAGTTCGAGCACCTTGAAGGGCTCGTTGACTTCCTGCTGGTGCACCTTGTTGGGGAAGTACTCCTCAAGGGTACGACCGTTGATCTTCCACTTCCCGCTGCCCGGCACGATGCGGACGCGCGCCACGGCGTTCTTGCGGCGCCCGGTACCGGCGGCCGGCTGCGGGTCACCGAAGCGGGAGGCGAGCGACTCGGAGGTGTACTCCGACTCGACCGTCTCGACGCTCTCGGTGGTGTACTCCTCGACCTCGACGGGGGTCTCGGCGGTGGTCTCGGCCACGATGCTCCTCAGATTCTTTTCGTCTTAGGGGATGGCCGGGACTACTGCGCGACCTGGGTGATCTCGAACGGGACCGGCTGCTGAGCGGCGTGCGGGTGCTGGTCACCCGAGTACACCTTCAGCTTCGAGAGCATCTGACGGCCCAGGGTGTTCTTGGGGAGCATGCCCTTGATGGCCTTCTCGACGGCCTTCTCCGGGTTCTTCTCCAGCAGCTCGTCGTAACGGACGGAGCGCAGACCACCCGGGTAGCCCGAGTGGCGGTACGCCATCTTCTGGGTCCGCTTGTTGCCGGAGAGGTGCACCTTGTCGGCGTTGATGATGATGACGAAGTCACCAGTGTCGACATGCGGTGCATACACGGGCTTGTGCTTGCCTCGCAGGAGGGTGGCAGCCTGGGAGGCCAGGCGGCCCAGAACGACGTCGGCGGCGTCGATGACGTACCACTGACGCTGGACGTCGCCGGGCTTGGGGCTGTACGTACGCACGGTCGTAGCCTTCGCTTCTCAGTGTGGGGTCTCCCCAGGTCCGCTAGGACTGAGGGGACGGGTCCTTACAAGGCCACCCGGACGATCACGACAGCCATGGCCGCACCTCGGTGACGCAACCGGGTGCTTGCCGCTGGTCATCGGCCCGATGAACCGGCGTAACGGCCTCTCACGTGAGAACGAGCAAGCCAATACGCATAACGAACAGGCAGAATACCGGCCCGCCCCCGGACGGGTCAAAACACCCCCGGTTCCACTCGGGCACACCACGGCCACTCAGCGCTTACGCGCCACCCGGGCCTCGTCCCAGACCGGCTCCGACACCTCGCGGACCCGTCCGTCCGCGCCGAAGACCAGGAAGCGGTCGAAGGAGCGGGCGAACCAGCGGTCGTGCGTGACGGACAGCACGGTGCCGTCATACCGCTCCAGCCCCTCCTGGAGCGCCTCCGCGCTCTCCAGGTCCAGATTGTCCGTCGGCTCGTCCAGCAGCAGCGCGGTGGTCCCGGCCAGCTCCAGCAGCAGGATCTGGAACCGCGCCTGCTGGCCGCCGGAGAGCTTGTCGAAGGGCTGGTCGCCCTGGCGCTCCAGCTCATAGCGGCGCAGCGCGCTCATCGCGGCGCCCCGGTCCCGGGCGTGCTCGGTCCACAGGAAGTCCACCAGGGTGCGCCCGGCCAGCTCGGGGTGGGCATGGGTCTGGGCGAAGTGGCCGGGGACGACGCGGGCGCCCAGCTTCCACTCCCCGGTGTGCGCCACGTCCTCCCCCGCCAGCAGCCGCAGGAAGTGGGACTTCCCGGAGCCGTTGCTGCCGAGCACCGCGACCCGCTCGCCGTAGAAGACCTCCAGGTCGAAGGGGTGCATCAGCCCGGTGAGCTCCAGCCCCCGGCAGGTGACGGCGCGCACCCCGGTGCGGCCGCCCTTCAGCCGCATGCGGATGTCCTGCTCGCGCGGCGGCTCCTGCGGCGGGCCCGCCTCCTCGAACTTCCGCAGCCGGGTCCTGGCCGCCTGGTAGCGCCCGGCCATGTCCGAGTTGTACGCCGCCTTCTGCTTGAAGGTGAGCATCAGCCGGCGCAGCTTGGCGTGCTCCTCGTCCCAGCGGCGGCGCAGCTCCTCGAAACGGGCGAACCGCTCCTTGCGTGCCGCGTGGTAGGTGCCGAAGCCGCCGCCGTGCACCCAGACGTCGCTGCCCGCCGGACCCGGTTCCACGCTGATGATCTTCTCTGCGGCGCGGGCCAGCAGCTCCCGGTCGTGGGAGACGAACAGCACGGTCTTCTTGGTCTCCCGCAGCCGCTCCTCCAGCCAGCGCTTACCGGGGACGTCCAGGTAGTTGTCCGGCTCGTCCAGCAGCAGCACCTCGTCGTTGCCGCGCAGCAGCGACTCCAGGACCAGGCGTTTCTGCTCACCGCCGGAGAGGGTGCGCACCTCGCGCCACTGGGCGCGTTCGTAGGGGACGCCGAGCGCGGCGGCGGTGCACATGTCCCACATCGTCTCGATCTCGTAGCCACCGGCCTCGGCCCAGTCGCTGAGCGCCTGGGCGTACGCCATCTGGGCGGGCTCGTCGTCCCGCGTCATGATCGCGTACTCGGCGTCGTCCACGGCCTTCGCCGCCTGCCGGACGCGAGGGCGGGCGACGGAGACCAGCAGGTCGCGCACGGTGCGCTCATCCCGGACCGATCCCACGAACTGGGGCATCACCCCGAGGCCGCCGCTGGCCGTCACGGAGCCGCCGTGCGGCTGGAGCTCTCCGGCGATCAGCCGGAGCAGGGTGGTCTTGCCCGCGCCGTTGGCCCCGACGAGCGCCACCGCGGCGCCCTCCCCGACCCGGAAGGACACATCCCCCAGCAGCACCCGGCCATCGGGCAGGTAGTACTCCAGGTGTGCCGCTTCCAGATGTCCCATGCCCGGATTGTGACCGCACCCCCCTCGGCGGGCCAACCGGTTTATGAGCTGGGCGGATTAAGATGCGCGCCATGAGCTTTGGGCAAGGGGGACCGTACGGGCCCGGGGGTGGGGCGCCTCAGCCACCGACACCGGACTGGAACGCGCTGGCGGATGACACCGCCGCACGCGGCAGACGCCGCAAATGGCTGCTGGCCGGTGGCGGACTGCTCGCGACCGGCGCCGTGGCGGCGATCGTGGCCATAGCGGTGACCAGCGGCGACGACAAGGGTTCGCGGTCCGACGGATCGGCGAGCCATCTGCCCACCCCGCCGGATCTGCCGAGCGGTACGCCGACCCCGGAGCCCACCTTCTCCGATGTGGCCCCGCCGGCGCCGCCGAAGCCGCTGGACATCATCTCCAGCGCCAAGCGGGACAAGGCACCGCTCGGCGCGGGGACCCTCTTCCCGGACAAGAAGGCCGTCGTCCAGGGTCGGAGCTATCCGAGGGCGGCGACCTCCGCCACCTCCAGCTGTTCCTCGGTGGCCCAGGCCGGGCTCGCCACCGCGCTGAACGGCAACGGCTGCCGCAAGGTCTTCCGCGCGACCTACACCCGGGACGGGGTCGCGGTCACCGTCGGCATCGCCGTCTTCGACACCAAGGGCGCGGCGGAGAAGGCCAAGAAGCAGGCCGAGGGCGGGGTCGCGGCCCTGAACGGGGGCGGGGTGAACTTCTGTCACGGCCCGGTGTGCCGCAGGTCCACCAACGCCATCGGCCGGTACGCCTACTTCACGATCTCCGGCTACACCTCGGGCAAGTCCGTGACCGAGTCGGACACCAAGGCGCTGCGCGCCGGCCGGGATCTCGCGGACTACGCGTTCCGCCGCATCCTGGCCCGGGGCAACGCCCAGGCGTCGGCGGAGGCCTCGGCCACCACCGGCTGACGCCCGCGCCGCCCCGGACGGGGGGCGCGGGTCAGCGGGTGGGACTCAGCGGGCGCGGGTCAGGAGGCGCTCGCCTTGGCGATCTTGGCGACCTGCGCCTTCACCAGCTCGGCCGGGACATCGGACGCGCTGGGGGACATCAGGTTCACCCCGAAGAACACGCTGAGCTGGGGACCGGTGCGCGCCACGTTGAACTTCACCACGGCCTTCTCCTTGCTCGCGTCGACCAGGCTGAAGGCGAGCGACTCATCGCCCTGCCCGGGGTCGTCCAGCGGCGTCACCTTGGCGACGTCGGACTTCTTCCCGGAGCCGTCCTTGGCCCCGAACCCGTCCTGGCAGGCCGACACCGCGGCGCGCAGGTCCTTGATGGTGCGCTCGGCGTCACCGTCCGCGTAGGAGGAGAGCCGGATCATGCCGGAGCCGCCCAGCTTCCCGCCCTTGGACTGGGCGTAGGTGCGGAAGACGGTTTCCTTGGGCGCGGGGTCGAAGGAGGCCCCCATCAGCGCGGCGATCGGCTGGCATTCGGACTGCGCGGCCTTGGCCGCGCCACCGTCGGAGATCTCCTTCTCCGACATCTTCTGGAACTCGAAGCCCTTGAGGTCGGCCTTGGTCACGGCGGCCTTGTCCAGCTCGGCCGCGGACAACTGCTTGCCCGCCGTGGACGCGTCGTCCTTGGCGCCGCCCCCCTTGGCCTTGTCATCGCCGCTGTCGCTGCCACCGCACCCGGTCACCAGACCGAGGGCAGCGACCACAGCCGCCGCCGCGACAGCAACGCGCGTACCAGACTTCATCACGATTTTGTCCATTCTTGATTGACGCCCCACCCTGTGTTTCAGAGGTCATCCAACAACGGACGGGCACGGCACACCAAGGGATTTCGCTCACGATCCGGTATCGCCACCTCCTGCGCGGACCCCCCGGCGGGCCCGACGGTTGTACACCGCGCCCGCGGTGTGGCGGACGCCCCTTCACCCCAGGCAAAAGCAACTTTTCCGGCCCGCAACGGTCTTACCGACCGACCACCGGGCCCAGCCGGAAAGGGGGCGCCGTCGCGGCGGTGGGACCGCCGCGCGGCCGGCACCATGAAGATTTCTTTTCTGCTGCACAACGCCTACGGGATCGGCGGCACCATCCGGTCGACCTTCAACGTGGCCGGGGCGCTCGCCGCCCGGCACCGCGTGGAGATCGTCTCCGTGATCCGCACCGTCGACACCCCGAGCCTCCCCCTCCACCCGGCCGTCCGGCTCAGACCCCTGACCGACCAACGCCCCGCCGCCGAGGGCCGGTCCACCGATCTCGGGCACCCGCTGCTGGAGCGGCCCAGCGCCCATGTGCCCGAGGCCGAGGCGAGGGGCACGGTCAACTTCAACGCCCTCACCGACGAGCGCATCGCCGCCCATCTCCGCGACACCGACGCGGACGTGGTCATCGCCACCCGCCCCGGTCTCGTCATCTGCCTCGCCGAACTCGGGCGGGAGGGCCGCTATCTGCGGATCGGCCAGGAGCACCGGCTCTACGGCACCCACCGGGCCGAGATCCGCGCCGCCTGCGACACCGCCATCGCCCGGCTCGACGCGCACACCGCCGTCTCCGAGGCCGACGCCGCCACCCACCGCGCCCGGCTGCCCGGGATCCCCACCCGGCTGACCGCACTGCCCAACGCGGTGCCCGCGACCGGGGTCGAACCCTCCGACGGCCGGGCCCGGCTGGTCGTGGCCGCCGGCCGGCTGATCCCCGTCAAACGCTACGACCTGCTGGTCGACGCCTGGGCCACGGTCGCGGCCGAACACCCCGACTGGCGCCTGCGGATCTACGGCCGGGGCCCGCAACAGCCCGCGCTGCGCCGCCGGATCGACGCCCTCGGGCTGGCCGGGCGGATCACCCTCATGGGCGCCCACTCCCCCATCGAGACCGAATGGGCCAAGGGCGCGGTCGCCGCCGTCACCTCGCGCGAGGAATCCTTCGGGATGACCATCGTGGAGGCCATGCACTGCGGAGTGCCCGTCGTCGCCACCGACTGCCCGCACGGACCGGGCGAGATCATCACCGACGGCCGGGACGGTCTGCTGGTCCCGCCCGGGGACGCCGACGGTATCGCCCGGGGACTGCTCACCCTGATCGAGGACGGTGCGCTGCGCCGCACCATGGCCGCCGCGGCCCGTGAGTCCGCGCGGCGCTACGCACCGGAGCGGGTGGCGGCCGCGTACGAGGAACTGTTCGCCGAACTCCGTGCCGCCCGCGGCGCCCCCGCCCCCGCCGTCGCCCCCACCCGGCATGTCACCGGCGCCTTCCTGCCCGGTGCGACGGGCTCCGGACGCGCGGCGGGCACCCCGCTGGTCTCCCTCAAGGGCGCGGTCAAGGCACTGATCCGCAAACCCCTGCGCCCCGTCGCCGACTGCCGGGTCACCCCCGACGGACGGTTCCTGTTTCGGATCGGGCCCGAAGGCGTCCACGGCGCCGGACTCGGTCTGACCCTCACCCGCCGCGGCGACGGCGACGGCGCGGAACCGGTCCGGATGCCGCTCCACCCCCCGGCCGTGCCCGCCGACCCGTGGACGGCCACCCTCGACCGCGCCGTCCTCGATCTCGCCGAGGGCCGCTGGGACCTGCACGTCGTACGCCCCTCCGACGGCGTCCGCCGACGCGTCCTCGGCCGGTACGCCGAAGGGCGCGGACTGCTCGGCCTCGACCCGCTGCCCGGTTCGCCGTTCAGCTGGTGGATCCCCTACCGGACCGTCGACGGCCATCTCTCGCTGCGCGCCTGGCACCGCCCCGCGCACGCCGAAGCCCGCGAGATCCATACCGGGGACGGCGCACTCACCGTCGAAGGCACCCTGCACGAGTGCTCTTCGGTGCCGGTTCCGCGCCACGGGCCGTCGCCGCCCCCCGCGGCCGCTGCCGCGCCCTGTCCGCCGACATCACCGTCCTGGACCGCGGACGGTTCCGCTTCACCCTGCCCTACGAGCGCGTGCACGCCGCCCGCGACGGCCGCGACGGATCCGCGACATGGGAGCTGACGCTGCGTAAGTCCCCGGACTCCACCGTCCCGATCCCCCTCGGCCGGGTCATCGGCGACATCCTCGATCGCGACCGGACCGACCTCTACCCGGTCACCCACGGGGTACGCCCGTACCTCACCCGGACCGGGGACCTGGCCATCGCATGCCCCACCACGGTGAATTGAGCACCCGAACCGAACGGAGTGTGTTTGGCGCGGACGGTGCCGGTAACACTCGGTGATATCAGCCTCGAGCGAGGAGACCTCTGCGAAAGGCATAACGATGTCAACAATGACGCTCGTCATCCTGGTGGCGGCCCTGGGGGCCATGGCTGCGCTGGTGTTCGCCCCGGCGGTCCGCCAAAGCGGCCGCAGTGGACTCATGAACCGGTTCGGCCCCGAGTACGACCGGGCCGTCTCCCGGCACAACGGCGATGAGAAAGCCGCGCAGTGGGAGCTGAGCGAGCGGGTACGGCACTACGGCGATCTGCCGATACAGCGTCTGTCACCCGAGGCCCGCGAGCAGTACGCGGCCCGGTGGGCGGGCCTTCAGGAGCACTTCGTCGACGCCCCCGCCCACGCGGTGCGGGAAGCCGACCGGCTGCTGGGTGAATTGGCCGTCGAGCGCGGTTACGACTCCGGGTCCCACGAGGAGCAGATGGACGCGATCTCCGTCCGTCACGCCTATGTTGTCGACGCCTACCGACAGCTCCACCTGATGGCCGCGCGGACGCGCGGCGACGGACAGGTCGACACGGAGCGGATGCGTGAGGTCCTGGTCTCCGCCCGCGTCCTGTTCGAGGAGCTGGTCCGCGCCCAGCCCCATGACAAGGGTCCGCGCCGCCGTCACCCCTCGCTGCGACCGGTGCTGCCGCAGCAGAACCGGGGCGGTCACCGTTCCGGCCGGATCCCGGGGCAGCGGCTGGGCCCGGCCCGGTGATCACCCGGCCGTCGGCGGCCGATCGGGTGATCAGCCGCCGGTGAGCCGGACGGCCAGCGCGAGGGTGTCGTCCGGATGGAGGATCACGGTGTGCATATCCCCGGCGACCGCGCCGGGGATCTCCTCCGTCGGACGGCCCCGATGGCTCCGCGCCGCCTCGACCAGCCGCTTCTCACCCTCGATCGGGTCACGGCGGCTCTCGGTCAGCCCGTCGGTGTAGAGCAGCAGCAGATCCCCCGGCGCCAGCCGGTCACTGACCAGCCGGTCGCTCCCGGGCAGCGGAAAGCCGATACCGCGGCCCCGGGCCTCAAGATATTCGGCTGCTCCGTCCTCCCGCAGCATCAGCGCGGGAGGATGGCTGCCGTTGGCCACCCGTAGCTCCCCGGTCGCCGGATTCACCCGTACCAGCAGCACGGTGGCCATCACATTGCGGTCGAAGGGCAGCAGGATCTCGTCGGTCCGCGCCACGATCGACTGGAGGTGATGACCCTCCAGCGCCAGGGTGCGCACCGCGTGGGTGACGTTGAGCGCGCTGCGCGTACTGGTCACCCCGTGTCCCAGGGCGTCCACGACGGTGATGTGGACCGTGCCGTCGGGCAGCACGAACCAGTCGTAGAGATCCCCGCCGGTGGGGGCGTCGGTCCCCGCGGGCGCGTAGTGCACGGCCAGTTCGAGCCCCTCGACCGCCAGCGGGGCCGGCCGCAGCGCGTCCTCGAGTTCGCGCAGGGTCTGGCCGTGGGCGGTGCGCAACTGCTCATCGCGCTCGTCGAGCTGGACGTAGAGCGCGAGAACCCCGCTGTTGGTCTCCTCCAGTTCGTCCTTCAGCCTGCGGTGCTCGGCGGTGAGCGCGTCGGCGCGGGCCATCACCGCCCGCAGCTCCTCATCGGCCAGCGCCGCGTCGTCGGCCGGACCACTGCCGTTGACGGAGCCGCCGGTGGAGCCATGGCTCTGGGACGCGGAACCCGCCGCGCGGGCGGGCAGCCGCCACACCACGTCCAGACCGTGCACCGCGTCGGCGGGCAGCGGCAGCTCGGTCACCGACCGCGGGGCCGGGGGCCGGGCCGTGCGCAGGGTCACGGTGAGCAGGCCGAGCCCGCTGCCCCGCGCATTCCGGTCCGGTTCGAACGACCAGGTCACGCTGGTGCCCTCGGCCGTCCGTACGGCCTCCGCCGCGATCTCGGACGCGGACAGCACCAGCCGCCCCCGCAGCACGGGGTCCAGGCCGTGGTCACGGGCCATCCGTCGTATGGCCCGGCTCAGCTCCGCCTTGGTGGCGCATCCAGCGGTCCGGGTGGTCATGGAAGCCTCGGTGTGTGGGGAGATCTGGTCGCCAGGACGGTCGCGTCGTCCCGCAGCCGTCGGTGCCCGTGGGCGAGTGCCGCGGACAGCAGCGACGGCGGGAGGCGCAGCAGGGACGGCGACGGGTCCCGCGCCCACCGGCAGTCGATACCGTCGCTGTACAGCACCACGGTGGCGCCCGGCGGCACCGGGAAGCCGTGGGCGCGCGGCGGCGGCATGCTCCAGCCGACCACCCCGGGCTGCCCGGTCAGCCGGTGCCGCACGCCCTCGTGGGTCACGGTCAGCGCGCGGACGTTGCCGATACCGCAGTACTCCGCGCCCCGCGGACCCAGCCGCAGCAGCCCGACGGCCGCCCCGCGGGTGCGCCGCAGTACCCGGTTCATGGCGGTGAGCAGCTCGGGCAGCGGCAGACCGGGGTCGCCGAGGAAGGACCGCAGCGCTGCCCGGGCCGCCTCGGCCGCCTGCGGACCGTGCCCCAGTCCGTCCACGACGGCGGCGGTGCGGGTCTCACCGACCTGGACGACGGCCCGCGCGTCACCGCAGTCCTCCTCGCCCTCCACCGCCAGGCACACCGAACCCACGTCCTGGAGCCCGTCCTCGCGTTCGCCCGGCGGGGTCAGCCGGGCGCACGCCCAGGTCCCGCCGCCGCTGCCGGTCCCGGTGCGGATGGTGAAGTGGGTGGCCAGCCGGCTCACCGCGCCCAGCCCCACGCCCAGCGTCCCGGCGGTGGTGTAGCCATCGGCCAGACAGCGCTCCAGCTCCGCCATCCCCGGGCCGCGGTCGGCGGCCAGGATCTCCACCCCGGTGCCCAGCGGGGTCGGCTGTATGTAGAGCGTGCCGTCGCTGGCGTGCTTGTCCAGATTGCTCGCCAGCTCCGACGCGATCACGGCAGCCTGGTCGGGCAGCGCACCCGGCAGCCCGCGCTCCCGCGCCACCTCCCGCGCGGTCGCCGCGGCCAGGTGCACCGCGCTGTGGTGGTCGACCCGCACGGTGGCGGTATGCGGTGGGCCGGTGCGGCTCAACGGGCCGTCCAGCGGGTGGCGGTCACCACGGTGCCCCCGCCGGGCGTGGTCTGCACCGTGAACTCGTCCATCAGCCGCCGGGCCCCGCCCAGGCCGTGGCCCAGACCGGAACCGGTGGTGAAGCCGTCCGTGAGCGCCGCGTCCAGGTCCGCGATTCCCGGTCCGTCGTCCTTGACCACCAACCGCAGCCCACGGGCACCGGGCCGCCGCGGATACTCGATGGTGACGGTGCCTCCGCCGCCGTGGACGTACGCGTTACGGGCGAGCTCACTGGCGGCGGTGACCACCCGGGTCTGGTCCACCAGCCCGAAGCCGACCTCCACCGTGGCCGCGCGCACCGCGTGCCGCACCGTCAGCAGGTCCTCCTCGGTGCGCACCACATGGGCGGCCGGTGCGCTCGCGCGCTCCTCCGCGGACGTGGGGACCATCGTCACCCACGACGCCAGGGCGGACTCACCGGCCGGCGCCACGTCGGGTTCCTTCCACGGGATCGGGCGCCTGCCGCCACCCCAGCGCGGCCAGCCCCTGCTCGGCGTTGAGGGCGGTCTCCACGCCGACCAGTTCGATACCCAGCTCGACCAGAGTGATGGCCACCGGCGGACGCATCCCCGCCACGATCACCCGGGCGCCCAGCAGCCTCGCCACGGTGGTCAGTTCCATCAGGGTGCGCGCCACGAAGGAGTCGATGATCTCGAGCCGTGAGATGTCGATGAGCACACCGCGGGCGCTGGAAGCCGAGATCCGTTCGGTCAGCTCCTCGGTGAAGGCGACGGCGGCGCCGTCGTCCAGCTCGTTGAGCAACCCGGTGACCAGGACGTCACCCAGCCGCAGGATCGGCACGCCCGCGAGGCGTGGCGCGGTCACCGGCTCTCTCCCTCGTCCCCGTCGGGTCCCGGACCGTCGATCAGCTTGATGGCGGCCGCCAGCGCGTCGGCCAGCGTCGCGCGGGTCAGGATGGCGGACAGATCGATCCCGAGCTGGGCGATGGTCTGCGCGATCGACGGACGGACGCCGCTGATCACACAGTCCGCGCCCATCAGCCGCACCGCGTTGACCGTCTGCATCAGGTGCTGCGCGACCGCGGTGTCCACCGTGGGCACACCCGTGATGTCCACGATCGCGACCAGGGCCTCATGGTCCTGTATGGCCTGGAGCAGGTTCTCCATCACCACCTGTGTGCGGGCGGTGTCCAGGGTGCCGATCAGCGGAACCGCCAGCACCTGCCGCCACAGCCGCACCACCGGGGTGGACAGCTCCATCAACTGCTGGCTCTGCCGCCGGATGATGTCCTCGCGGCCCTCGACATAGGTCTCGAAAGACAGCGCTCCGGCCACGTCCAGCAGCCGGTTGATGAACACCGCCGACGCGAACAGCTCCTCCGCGTCCCGGGTCTCCCGCTGCACCGCCTTGAGCAGCGCCTCCTTGAGCGCGAGCACCGCGAGCGAGGTCACCGTCGGAGTGGCCCCGCCGCGCGCGCGGCGCATCGACAGCCGCACCACCGCTTCATGCAGCCCGGTGTGGGAGGTGACCACCCGGTCCACCGGCACACCGCTCTCCAGACCCGGGACCAGCGCGTCGATCAACGCGTCGGCCTCCTCGCGGAGTTCCGCCTCGCTGATGTCCGTCCCCAGCAGCGCCTGCTCCAGCTGCAACTCCACCCAGCGGTCGGCGATTTCCGCGTCCCGCTCACGCAGCGCCCTGGTCAGGCGTTCCCGTACGGCGGCCTCACTGGTAGTCACGCGCATCCCTTTCGCGCCAGCCTTCGTTCTGTTGTCGGACGGCAAATATTATCGATCTTCCAGATGCCCCGGAAGACGATGCCCGTCCCTCCCGCCGTCCCCATACCGCCGCCTTCCGCCGCGTTCCAGTCAACTCCTGACACCATGCGCGGCGCCGAGTACCCGTGTGCGCGCACCTCACACCTGCCGGGGCGGAACGGGAATCAGCAGCACCCCGCGGCCAGGTCCACCGCGGTGGCACCCGGGAGGCTCCGCTTGTTGCGGGACGCCCGGTTACGGGCGGCGAGTTGGTCGTCGGCAGGGTATCCGACCTCTTCCAGGGTCAGTCCGTGCGGCCGGACGACATGGACGGCGGAGTCCCGCACCCCCGCGGCCAGCACCCGGCCGGGCCAGTCCGCGGGACGGTGGCCGTCGCCCACGAAGAGCAGGGCACCGACCAGGGAACGGACCATGTTGTGGCAGAAGGCGTCGGCCCGCACCGTGGCGGTGATCACACCGTCCGGACCGCGCTCCCAGCTCAGCCGCTGGAGGGTGCGGATGGTGGTCGCGCCGTCGCGGCGCTTGCAGTAGGCGGCGAAGTCGTGTTCGCCCAGCAGCCGTGTCGAGGCGGCGTTCATCGCGTCCACGTCCAGCGGCCAGTCATGCCAGAGCACATGGCCGCGCAGCAGCGGATCGACACCACCGGGGTGATCGCTGACGCGGTAGGCGTAGCGGCGCCAGATCGCGGAGAAGCGGGCGTTGAAACCGGCGGGTGCCTCGGCGACGCGCCACACCCGCACATCGTGCGGCAGCCGTCCGGCCAGCCGGCGCAGCAGCTTGTCCCGGTGCTCGGCCCACAACGGCTCCGGCAGATCGACGTGGGCCACCTGACCACGGGCGTGCACCCCCGCGTCGGTACGGCCCGCGACGGTCAGCTCATAGGTCTCGGACGAACGGGTCACCGTGCGCAGCGCGGTCTCCAGTTCGCCCTGTACGGTGCGCCGCTCGCGCTGCTTCGCCCAGCCCGAGAAGTCCGCGCCGTCGTAGCTCAGGTCCAGCCGGACCCGTACGAAGCCGGGAGCCGCCTCGTCACTCACCACAGTTCCTCTCGATCACGCGGGACATGCGGAAGGGCCCGCCCCTGTGGTGGGGCGGGCCCGTCCGTGCGGCCGTCAGACGGCTCGGGCGTCCGGCTCACCCCCGCTCGCGCGGGGAGTGGGCTCAGGCGTCCTTCGACTCCTCGGCGGGGGCCTCGGTGGCCTCCGCCTCGGCGGGAGCCTCGTCCTTCTTCAGGTCCGCGACAGCCTGGTCACCGGCGACGTCCTTGGCGGAACGCTTGGCGGCGGCCTCGGCCTCGCCGACAGCCTCCTGCTGCACGGTCAGCGCCTCGACCAGCTCGATGACCGCCATCGGGGCGTTGTCGCCACGACGGTTGCCGATCTTGGTGATACGGGTGTAGCCACCCGGCCGGTTCTCGTAGCGCGGCGCGATCTCGGTGAAGAGGGTGTGCACAACGCTCTTGTCACGGATGGACTGGAGCACCAGACGGCGGTTGTGAAGGTCGCCCTTCTTCGCCTTGGTGACCAGCTTCTCCGCGACCGGGCGCAGGCGGCGGGCCTTCGCCTCGGTGGTGGTGATCCGGCCGTGCTCGAACAGCGCGGTGGCGAGGTTCGCCAGCATGAGCCGCTCGTGCGCAGCGCTGCCGCCCAGACGGGCGCCCTTGGTGGGCTTCGGCATGTGTTTCTCCTAGGTGTCTGCACCGGCCGTATCAGGTACCGGTGTCAGTTACCGACGAGCGTGCGCCCGCCGGAGGTTTCAGTACTGCTCGGTCTCCACGAAACCGGCGTCCGCGTCGTCGTCCGCCCCGAAGGCGTCCGCGGCGGCGGTCGGGTCGAATCCGGGCGGGCTGTCCTTGAGCGCCAGGCCCATACCGGCCAGCTTCGCCTTGACCTCGTCGATCGACTTGGCACCGAAGTTGCGGATGTCCAGCAGGTCCGCCTCGGAACGGGCCACCAGCTCGCCCACCGAGTGGATGCCTTCACGCTTGAGGCAGTTGTACGAGCGGACCGTGAGCTCGAGCTCCTCGATCGGCAGCGCCAGATCGGCGGCCAGGGCGGCGTCCGTCGGGGACGGGCCCATGTCGATGCCCTCGGCGTCCACGTTCAGCTCGCGGGCCAGGCCGAACAGCTCGACCAGGGTCTTACCGGCCGACGCCATGGCGTCGCGCGGGCGCATGGCC
Organism: Streptomyces sp. NPDC045899; assembly: GCF_056431485.1. Lineage (NCBI taxonomy): Bacteria > Bacillati > Actinomycetota > Actinomycetes > Kitasatosporales > Streptomycetaceae > Streptomyces > Streptomyces sp. NPDC045899. The sequence continues at coordinate 232 of NZ_JBWKKP010000029.1, read as the reverse complement.
TGCTTGGTCTCGACGTCGACGATCAGCTTGTCGAAGTCGGTGCGCTGCTCGACTCGGGTCGCCTCGACCTTGTAGGTGACCTTGAGGACCGGCGAGTAGATCGAGTCGACCGGGATCCGGCCGATCTCCTGGCCGACCTGCTTGTTCTGGACGGCGGAGACATAGCCGCGACCGCGCTCGACGGTCAGCTCCATCTCCAGCTTGCCCTTGCCGTTCAGCGTGGCCAGGACCA
>NZ_JBWKKP010000028.1:0-99406 GCF_056431485.1 Streptomyces sp. NPDC045899 | reverse complement strand
CTCATAATCGAGCTTCCGAACCGAATTCCGGCATGCCGAAATCCATCCCGATGAGGGGCCGTGCAGTAGTGGTGTGCCGCCGGTGCGGCGTGAGTTGCTGTCCCGTTCCCCTGGGGGCTCCGTGACAACCCGCAGAACATTACACGACGCTCCCGTGGCCACCAAACCGTGGCCGTCGACCCCCCGAGCGCGTACTCTCATGCTCATGACGAAGCATGCGCACACCCAGCAGTGGTGGGCCGCCTGACGGCGGCCGCCCAGCGCATGCACTTCCACGGCCGCCCCTCCGGCGGCCGTTCGCGTATCTCCATCCCGCGCACTCCGGCCGCAGGTCCGGCGGTCCTGAGACGGCGGGAGAGAACACCGACATGGCACAGACGAAGACGGCACGTCCGCGGATCTTCAGCGGGATCAAGCCGAGCGGCCATCTGACCCTCGGCAACTACCTGGGGGCCGTGCGCCGGTGGGTCCAGGAGGACCAGCACCGGTCCGACGCGCTGTTCTGCGTCGTCGATCTGCACGCGCTGACCGTGGAGCACGACCCCGCCCGGGTGCGGCGGCTCACCCGGCAGGCGGCCACCCTGCTGCTGGCCTCGGGTCTCGCTCCCGAGCGCTGCACCGTGTACGTCCAGAGTCATGTGGACGCGCACACCCGGCTGTCCTATCTGATGGAGTGCACCGCGACCGACGGTGAGATGCGCCGGATGATCCAGTACAAGGAGAAGACGGCGCGGGAACAGGCGCGGGGCGGGAGCGTACGGCTGTCCCTCCTCACCTATCCCGCGCTGATGGCGGCCGACATCCTGGCGTTCGACACGGAGGAGGTGCCGGTCGGCGACGACCAGGTGCAGCACGTGGAGCTGGCCCGGGATCTGGCACAGCGGTTCAACCAGCGCTACGGCCCGGTCTTCACAGTGCCGCGGGCGACGCGCCCGCAGGTGGCGGCGCGGGTCATGGACCTCCAGGACCCGCGGTCGAAGATGGGGAAGTCGCACGCCGAGACGGCGGGGATCATCTATCTGCTCGATGAGACGGACGTGGTCCGCAAGAAGGTCATGCGCGCGGTGACGGACAGCGGGACGGACGTGGTGTACGACCCGGTGGAGCGTCCGGGGGTGGCCAATCTGCTGGATGTGCTCGCCGCGTGCACCGATGACAAGCCGGAGGTGCTGGCCGGGCAGTTCTCCTCGTACGGGGCGCTGAAGGGCGCGGTGGCCGAGGCGGTGGTGGAACTGCTGCGGCCGGTCCGCGCCCGGCACGCGGAGCTGTGTGCCGACCCCTCTTATGTGGACGGGGTGCTGCGGGCCGGGGCGGAGCGGGCACGGGAGCTGGCGCGGCCCCGGGTCGACGCGGCGTACGCGGCGGTGGGGCTGCTGCCGCCCGCGTGAATCAGCCGTTGCCGGAGGCGAGCTCGCGGCTGCGGTCGCGGGCCGCCTCCAGGGCGGCGATGAGGGCGGCGCGCACGCCGTGGCTCTCCAGTTCCCGGATGGCGTTGATGGTGGTGCCCGCCGGGGAGGTCACCGCCTCGCGCAGCTTGACCGGGTGCTCGCCGCTGTCGCGGAGCATCACCGCGGCGCCGATGGCGGCCTGGACGATGAGGTCATGGGCCTTGTCGCGGGGCAGGCCCAGCAGGATGCCCGCGTCCGTCATGGCCTCGACGAGGAAGTAGAAATAGGCGGGGCCGGAGCCGGAGAGCGCGGTGGTGGCGTCCTGCTGGGACTCGGGGACGCGGAGGGTCTTGCCGACACCGCCGAAGATCGCCTCGGCGTGGGCGAGGTGCTCCTCGGTGGCGTGGCTGCCGGCCGAGATGACCGACATGGCCTCGTCCACCAGGGCGGGGGTGTTGGTCATGACCCGGATGACCGGGGTGCCCGCGGCCAGCCGCTCCTCGAAGAAGGAGGTGGGGATGCCCGCCGCCCCGGAGATGACCAGCCGGTCGGCGGGCACGTGCGGCGCGAGCTCGTCGAGGAGCGTCCCCATGTCCTGCGGTTTGACCGTGAGGATGAGGGTGTCGGCGTACTTGGCGGCCTCCGCGTTGGAGACGGCCTCGACGCCGTGGCGCGCTCGCAGCTCCGCCGCGCGCTCCGGACGGCGGGCGGTGACCAGCAGATCGGAGGGCGACCAGCCGCCCCGGATCATTCCGCCGAGAAGGGCTTCGCCGATCTTTCCCGTGCCGAGCACGGCGACCTTCTCCGTCATGGTGCGGCTCTCCTCATGCCTTGCGGTGGGAAGCGGTGTGGGGCCGAGGGGGCACGGATGGGCGTACCCCGTCCATCAGCCCGTACCCCGCCATCCTCCCATGGGGCGACACGCTGACGTACATCTTATTCATCGTTCGATGAATTAATTTTTGCCCGCTCAGCGGGCGCATGGGGGGAAGTGGATCGCGCCAGCGCTCGCCGGGGTGAACGGAGTCTGATCCTCCTGTTCGATAATCCCGCGTTCACAATTCGGTTACATATCGACTTGCAAATGGTCACGCCCTTCAGGAGACAATGGCAGTCGGTGTCGATACGCGCATGGAGGGGGGCGATGGTGGGGACGCTCCGGAACACCGCACGCGGACTGCTTGCCGTGGTTTCCGTCTTAGTCGCCCTCTTCATCGCAGTCGACTGCGCGTCAGCGCAGGTCAAACCCTCAGAAGCCGTTCATACGGCAGTTGCCGCCGAAACCCGGCCGGCCCTTGGGGCCATCTCCTCGCACCATGACACCGGGGCAGAGGACTGTCACGGTCTCCGTGGCGGACGAGCCCCGTTCACCGCTCCCACACCGAGCGGCAAATACGGATGTGTGTGCGGATGCGACCACGTGGCCTCTGCGCCCCGCACCGCCGTCACCACACCCGTTCCGGAACGGCAGACCGTTCCTCTCATGAGATCGGGCGAGCTGCCCGTACTTCTCCAGATCTTCCGCTGCTGAGAGCTACACCGTCGTAGCCCGACGGTGCCGATCCAACGACACACAGCTCTCACGCTTCTCTTCAGCAAGCGATCCAACCGCCAGCGACCGATTCCATCGATCCCACTGACGTGGCGCTATGCCGTGCCCCCGCCTGCCTTGCGCAGGTCGACGGGGCGCCCTGGAGGCAACCCTCATGCGAAAGATCCTTGACCGATTCCGTGGTGGCTCAGGCACCACGGAAGGCCCCGGAATCGGCACCGGAACGCTCCGTGCCGACTTCACCGCATCCCTCGTCGTCTTCCTCGTCGCCGTGCCCCTGTGTGTGGGCGTGGCGGTGGCCTCCGGTGTTCCGGCCGAGCTCGGCCTGATCACCGGCATCGTCGGAGGGCTGGTCACCGGCTTCCTGCCGGGCAGCAGCCTTCAGGTCAGCGGCCCGGCAGCCGGGCTGACGGTCCTCGTCTACGAGGCCGTCGAGAAGTACGGTCTCGCCGCCCTGGGCGTCCTCGTCCTGGCGGCCGGACTGCTCCAGCTGGCGATGGGCGCGCTGCGCCTGGGCCGCTGGTTCCGCGCGATCTCGGTCGCCGTGGTGCAGGGCATGCTCGCGGGCATCGGCCTGGTGCTGATCGCCTCACAGCTGTACGCGCTCGCCGACGCCAAGGCGCCGAGCAGCGGTCTCGGCAAGATCGGTCACATCCCCGAACTCATCGGCGACGTGGCCGGTTCCGGCACCGCGCTGAAGGCGGTGGCCGTGGGCGTCGCGACGATCGCGGTGCTGGTTCTGTGGCCGCGGTTCCGCAAGGGAGCCGAACTCCTTCCCGCTCCGCTGGCGGCGGTCGCCCTCGCGACGGGCGCGACCGCGGCGTTCGACCTCCCGGTGGCTCGAGTCGAGGTCCAGGGACTCCTGGACGCGGTACAGCCGCCCGGCGGCAGTGAGTTCGCGGCGCTGGCCGAGGTCGGCGTCATCGGCACCATCCTCGCCTTCACCCTGATCGCCTCGGCCGAGAGCCTGTTCAGCGCCGCCGCCGTGGACCGGCTGCACGACGGTCCGCGGACCGACTACGACAAGGAGCTCATGGCACAGGGCGCGGGCAACGCGCTGTGCGGCGCCCTGGGCGCTCTGCCGATGACCGCGGTGATCGTGCGGAGCTCGGCCAATGTGCGGGCGGGCGCGAAGACGAAGGCCTCTCGGGTGCTGCACGGTGTGTGGCTGCTGGTCTTCGCGGTGCTGTTCCCCTCGGCGCTCGGCGTCATCCCGGTGGCGGCGCTGGCGGGTGTGCTGATCCACGCGGGCTGGAAGCTGATCCCGTCCAAGGACCTGCTTCCGCTGTGGCGGGAGCACCGCGGTGAGGCCGTGGTGCTCGTGGCGACCGCGGGGGCGATCGTGGTCACGAACATGTTCGAGGGCGTCATCATCGGTCTGCTGATGGCCGTGGCCAAGACGGCGTGGGAGACCTCGCACGTCCACGTGGAGGTCCGCGGGCTCGACGACGACAACGAGGCGATCCGGGTCCGGGTGCTGGGCAACGCCACGTTCCTGCGGCTGCCCAAGCTGCTCGACGAACTCGAGGCGCTGCCCCGGGAGCGGGTCGTGGAGCTGGATCTGAGCGGGCTGCGCCATGTGGACCACGCCTGCGGTATGGCACTGGCCACCTGGACCGAGCGGCACAACGCGGTCGTCAGCCACGAGGCGGGTTCCACCACCGCGCGGGGCTCCAAGACGCCCGGTTCGCCCGATGCTCCGGAGGCTCCCGAGGAGCACAAGGTCCTGGCGTAGCACCCTCGCACCGGTCCGACGGGCCCCCGGCGCCGCGCGCGCCGGGGGCCCCGGTGCGTCCGGCCGGCGATTCCTGTGCGGGTACGGCCCTGCCGCCCCGCCCCAGGGGCCCCTTAGGCTGAGTCCCCGGGGGACGATGGGGCCGATGGGATGCGTGGGACGGAACGACCCGTACGGCCGCGCGGGGAACGGAGGGGAGGGGTGGCGGTGCCACTGGGCGCGGACGATCCGGAGAGGATCGGCGACTACGCGCTGGAGGACCGGCTCGGCTCCGGCGGCATGGGCGTGGTCCACCTGGCGCGTTCGGCTTCGGGCCGCCGGGTCGCGGTCAAGGTCGTGCACGCGCAGTTCGCCGAGGACGACGAGTTCCGCACCCGCTTCCGCCAGGAGGTGGCGGCCGCGCGGCAGGTCAGCGGCGCGTTCACCGCGCCCGTCGTGGACGCCGATCCGGACGCCCGGCGCCCGTGGATGGCCACCCTCTACGTTCCCGGGCCCACCCTCTCCGAGCGGTTGACCGACGGTGGTCCGCTCGACGCGGGGGAGCTGCGGCGGTTGGCGCTGGGGCTGACCGAGGCGCTGGGCGACATCCACCGGGTGGGGGTGGTGCACCGTGACCTCAAGCCCGCCAACGTGCTGATGGCCGACGACGGCCCGCGCGTCATCGACTTCGGGATATCCAGGGCCGGGGACAGCCAGGCGCTGACGGTGACCGGGCGGGTGATGGGGACCCCGCCGTTCATGTCGCCCGAGCAGCTGAGCCGTCCGCGCGAGGTCACCGCCGCCTCGGACGTCTTCTCGCTGGGCGCGCTGCTGGTCTACGCGGCGACCGGGAGCAGCCCGTTCGACGCCGAGAGCCCGTATATGACGGCCTACCAGGTGGTGCATGAACCGCCCGCGCTGGAGGAGGTGGCGCAGCCGCTGCGCGTCATCGTCGAACGCTGTCTCGCCAAGGATCCGGCCGCCCGTCCGCACCTCTCCGAGCTGGAACGGCTGCTGGCCGGACTGCCGTCCAGCGGTGCGCTCCGGGTGGCGGGCGGTGCCGAGCGCCGGAGACAGGGCCGCGGCGGTGCGCTGCGCACCTGGTCCACCACGCTCAGCGGGATCCGGCGGCGTCGGCCCGTCCTCGCCGCGGTGACGGCCGCCGCCGCGCTCGCCCTCGGCGCCGGCACGGTCGCGCTGGTGACCGCTCCCAGCGGCGGGGTGCGCACCGGCGGCACGGCGGAGCCGGAGCCGTCGCGCCAGGAGCGGGTGATCGCACTGCCGCAGGGCTGGCGACCGTGGCAGCTGTCGCTGATCGAGGCGGCCGGGGGTGATCCGGCCAAGGGCGCGTCGGTCGTCGGCGACGATGTCTCGGGGCACTGCGAGCGCTCCGGCACCGCACTGTTCTGCGGGGGGTACGGCTTCCCCGCGGTCCGGGTGGACGGGGCCACCGGGCATGTCGCATGGCGCGCCAAGGGTCTGTCGGCGGAGCGGGACTCCGCGACGCTCGGCAGCCAGCCCGACGGGGTGCGGGACGGACGCGTGATCGTCCATGACACCCCGAGCGACACCGAGACCCAGGTGGTCGCCCTGGACGCGGAGACGGGCCGGCGGAAGTGGTCGCGTCCTTCGAGCGACACCACCGACACCGCGCTGTTCGGCCACGCAGTGCTGGTCAGCGACCCCGGAGACCATTCACTGACCGCGTGGAAGGTGTCCTCCGGGGAGAAGCTGTGGACGCTGCCCGTGCCGCGGGGGCGGGTCTGCGCGGCCGTGGCGTACGACGACGCCCCGTACGCGCTGTGCGCGGAGGACTTCGAGGACGGGGGCGAGGACGTCCGGTACACCGTGCTGCGTCTGGACCCGCGGGACGGCAGCTCCGAGGAGCTGGTCCGGCTGAGGGACGTCGAGGATCCGCTGGGGGTGTCCGGGCACGAACTGCTGGTGCCGCGCCCGGCCGAGACCTTCGGACAGACGAAGTACACCGCCGTGGTCAGGGTCGATCTGCGCACCGGCGCCACCCGGACGACGCCGCTCCCGGAGAACGCGCGCGGCGATGCCACCCTGCTCGACGGCCGGCTCTACTTCGTGCAGGAGAGCGGCCGGGTCACCGCGGTCGACGCGCGGACCGGACGGGAGGTGTGGAGCGAGCCGACGACCGTGGAGCGGCTGGGGCCGCCATTGCTGACGGAGCGTGAGGACACCCTCTATCTGTCCAGCTCCAGCGGGCGGTTGCTGGCCCTCGACCGGGACAGCGGCACGGAGCGCTGGCAGGGCGCGGCCCGCAGTCCGTCCAGCGGGACCGGTGGCGGGCTGGAGTCGGCGCAGGTGCTGCGGGTGCACGGGGCGGTGGTGGCGCTGGCCAGCGACGGGACGCTGTTCTCGGTGGACCCGCTGCGGCCGGACGCGAAACCCGCCGACAGCCCCGCGCCGCCGCGGACTCCGGACCCGTCCGCGAACGGGGCCCGGAGCACGTCGTGGCCCGGCCACTAGATCCCTGGCCCCGCGGGACCGCGGGGCGGGGATGACCGGTCAGCCGCAGGGTACGGCGACCATGCCGTCGCTGCCGGTCTTCACATACGCGTCGGACACGTACTGACCGGGCGCGATGCAGTCCCAGAGGTCCGTGGTGCCGTACGGGCCGGAGACCTTCTCGCCGTGCCGCTGACAGCGGATGGGGACCCGGGTGTTGTACGGCAGCACCTTGATGAGTCTGTGGTGGGTGCCGGGTCCGCTGCGGACGTTGACCTGGTGGTTGGGTGCGGTCGGATAGGTCACCGCCCCCGCGGCACTCCCGACGGCGCCCTCGTCCGCGGTCTCTCCCATGACGGCTTCGTGGTCGGCCATCTGGCCCCTCCCCCGTTGAACTGCTTTTCCGAGTTGTGTGGATGTCGTGTGACCTGCCACGACATGGGGAGGCTAGCAAGATTCGTACAGGCCATCGACTAGGCTCGCCGAGTCGCAACTGGGGCCCGAATACACGGGGGTGGGGCATGCCGCCGGTGCGCAGACCCGGGTCGGACCCGGAAACGGAGCATCCGGAGTTCGCTGGGCAGTACCGGCTCGAAGCACCTCTCGGCTCGGGTGGCATGGGTGTGGTGCACCTGGCGCGTTCGGCGTCGGGGCGACAGCTCGCGGTCAAGGTCGTGCATGCCGAGTACGCGCAGGACCCCGAGTTCCGGGCTCGCTTCCGACAGGAGGTGGCGGCCGCGCGGCGGGTCAGCGGCGCGTTCACCGCACCGGTGATCGACGCCGACCCGGACGATCCGCGGCCCTGGATGGCGACCCAGTACATCCCTGCCCCCACACTTGCCGAAGAGGTCAAGCGGAACGGGCCGTTGGGGGCGGCTGAGGTGGTGCGGCTGGCCGCGGGGCTGGCGGAGGCGCTGCGGGACATCCACCGGGCGGGAGTGGTGCACCGTGACCTCAAGCCGAGCAATGTGCTGCTCGCGGCGGACGGTCCGAAGGTCATCGACTTCGGTATCTCCCGGCCCGCCGACAGTGAACTGCGCACCGAGACCGGGCAGCTGATCGGGACCCCGCCGTTCATGGCGCCCGAGCAGTTCCAGCGGCCGCGGACGGTGGGTCCGGCCGCGGACGTGTTCGCGCTGGGGTCGGTGCTGGTGCACGCGGCCACCGGACGCGGGCCGTTCGAATCCGAGAGTCCCTATCTGGTGGCGTACCAGGTGGTGCACGACGAGGCCGATCTCGCCGGGGTACCGGCCGAGTTGCTGCCGCTGGTCCAGCGCTGTCTGGCCAAGGACCCCCGTGAACGTCCCACTCCGGACGCCCTGATGACGGTGTTGCGCGCGATGGCCGACCCACTGCCGTCGTCACCGCGCGCCACGGTGCCGCTGGTACCGGCGCAGCGGGCCCCGGATCCGGTGTCGCTGCCGGGCAGGGACGCGGCCGCGGTCCCGGTGCCGACGCCCGGCGAGGGAGCGGGCCGGGCGACGGACGGCGCGGACGCCACCCCCGGCACCCCGGACACCGGCACCGGGGGCACCGACACCCACGTCAAGGAGGCCGCGCCCGGCGCCCGTCCGGTGCGCCGCCGGATGGCGCGCCGTTGGCTGACGGCCGGACTGGTGGCCGCGGTGCTGGCCGCCGCGGGCACGGTCGTGGTGCTGCGCAAGGGCGCCGAACCGCATCCGGACACGCGGGCGGCCGCCGCGGAGCGCGAGGCGCGCAACAGCGCGGCCACCCCGCCCTGGCGCCCGTGGCGGGCCACCCTGGGCGGCGGCCGGGCGGCGGGCACCGGCACCGCGCGGCCCGCGTTCTGCTCGTACGGGGGCGGGGCGCTGTACTGCGCCGGGCGGGGCGTCGGCGCCGCGCGGCTGGACCCGTCCGACGGCCGGGTGGTGTGGTCGCGCCCGGCCGCGGCGCGCGGCGCGGCTGACGGGGTGCCCACCGCCCCGGCGCTCTCCGGCGGATTGCTGCGGGTGGTCTCTCCGGACGGGGCCCGGCTGGAGGCACTGGACCCGAAGACCCACCGGGTGCGCTGGAACCGCGATGTGTCCGGGTACGGCGGCCGGGTCTACCCCGCCGGTGACACGGTGCTGCTGGTCGCCGGGGACGGCACGGTCCGCGCGGTCGACGGCGCCACCAACCGGGAGCGGTGGGACCACCGGCTGTCCGGCCATGTCCGGCCCAGCTTCTTCGCGTACGGAGACGGCCGCACCGCGTACGCCGTGACCACCTCCCCCGACGGTGGGCGCACCCTGGTCACCGCGGTGGACGCGGTGCGCGGGACGACGCGGTGGCGGCACGCGTTCTCCGGGCAGCTCTCCCCGGCCGGGACCGGGCCGCGCGGCGCCCTGCTGCTGACCGAGACCGACCGTCAGACCCGTACCACCGCCGTGGTGCGCTACGAGCCGGGACGGTCCGATGTCCGGCGGGTGGCGCTGACCGCGCCGGTGTCCGCGGCGAGCACGGTCGTCCGGGGCGGGACGGTGTACCTGCTGTGCGCGGACGGCGGGTTGGTGGCGGCGGCCACCGGACGGGGTGAACGGGGCTGGCGGCTGGAGACCTCGGTGGCCAACGCCTCACCGCTGGTGGCCACGGACGGACGGCTGTATTTCTCGGCGGCGGACGGCAGACTGCTCGCCGTGGACGCCCGGAAGGGCACGCTGATCGGCCAGACCGAACCGCGCGCGGGCCGGGCCGGGCGCAGCTATCTGGAACTGGTGCCCGCACCGGTGGCGGCGGACGGCAAGGTGTTCGCGGCGGCGCCCGACGGCACGGTGTTCGGGGTGGACGAGCGGTACCCGGCACGCTGGTGACCCCCGGGTGCCCCTGCGGGCCGTCCTGTCCGCCCGATTAGAGTGACGCTGCATCGAGGGTCGGCAGGGGAAGGACGGATGGCACTGCGCGCGGGAGATCCGGAATCCATCGGCGGGTACGTCCTGGAGGAGCGGCTCGGCCGGGGCGGTATGGGCACGGTGTACCTGGCGCGCTCGTCCTCGGGCCGCCGGATCGCGCTGAAGGTGGTCCACCAGCAGTTCGCCGACGACGATGAGTTCCGGGTGCGGTTCCGGCAGGAGGTCGCGGCCGCGCGCCGGGTCAGCGGTGCCTTCACCGCGCCCGTCGTGGACGCCGACCCGGACGCTTCGCTCCCCTGGATGGCCACCTCCTACGTCCCCGGCCGCACCCTGGCCGAACGGGTCGCCGCGGACGGGCCGCTGCGCGGCGCCGAGCTGCGGCTGCTGGCGATCGGGCTCGGTGAGGCGCTGCGGGACATCCACCGGGCGGGCGTGGTCCACCGCGATCTGAAACCCGCCAACATCGTGCTGTCGGACGAGGGTCCGCGCGTCATCGACTTCGGTATCGCGCGAGCCGCGGACCACCAGACCCTGACGATGACCGGCCGGGTGATGGGCACCCCGCCGTACATGTCCCCGGAGCAGTTGCGCGATCCGCGCGAGGTGGGTCCGGAGTCGGATGTGTTCTCGCTGGCCACGGTGCTGGTGTTCGCCGCCACCGGGCAGAGCCCGTTCGACGCGGACAGCCCGTACATGACGGCGTACCACGTGGTGTACGAACCGCCGGACCTGGACGCGCTGCGGGGGCCGCTGCGGGACGCGCTCGCGGACTGCCTGGGCAAGGAGCCCGGCGAACGGCCGGGTCTCGACACGCTGCTGGCACGGCTGCGGGCGCTGCCCGCCGATGACAGCTGCGTCAGCACCGCGCCCCGGGACGAGGAGCGCGCCCAGGGCGCCGAGGGCCCCGCCGAGGACACGGAAGACAGCGCCACCGGGACCGTGCCGGTCGCCGGCCGTCCACGGCGCCGGGCGAAGCGGGGCGCGGTGGTGGCGGGCGTGGCCGCGGCCACCGCCGGAACGCTCGTCCTGGCCGGTCTCGCGGTGTCGTCCTCGGGCTCGGGGCAGCGCCGGGCCGAGCCCAGACCCTCGTCCACCGCGGCCGGATCGCTGCCGGAGGGCTGGCGGCCCTGGCACCGTACGCTCCCCGCCGACGGGACGTCGGCCGGCCAGGGCGGGCTGGGCGCCGGCAACGGCTTGTCCGGCAGCCGGTGCGCGCACACCGGGACCGAGCTGTACTGCGGCGGTCCGGGAGCCCTCCTCACCCGGCTGACCGCCACCGGGCACGAGGTGTGGCGCCGCGCGGCCGACGACCGCGCCGACCAGCTCGTCGGGCTGGCCGGGAAGCAGGTGATCAGCGTCGTCGACCGCACGGACGGCACCAGCCGGCTGGAGGGCCACCGGCGCACCGACGGGAAGCGCGTCTGGGGCACCGACGTGGGCAGGGCCTTTGTGAGCTCGGTGTTCACCCGGGGCGGGGGCCACGCCGTGCTCACCCAGAACTGGGACGCCGAGACCTTCCAGGCGGTGGACGCCGTCACCGGGGCCATCCGGTGGTCGCACCGGATCAGCCGTCAGCTGAGCTGCAGCGGGGTGGTGATCGCGGAGCGCCCGTACGCCCAGTGCCGTCCGCCGGACGACGACACCGATGAGCACCAGTCGGTGTGGGCCCTCGATCCGCGCACCGGAGCACCCACCCGGATCGCCACCCGGACCCCCGGGACGGTCATCGCGGAGCACGACGGCCGTCTGCTCTTCGTCCAGCAGCGCTCGAAGAAGACCCTCGACTTCACCGATCTGGTGCTCGTCGACCCGGACGGCGAGGACGCACCGCGCCGGGTGGCGCTGCCGCCGGGGCTCCGCGGGGACCAGGTCACCCCGGAACTGCTGGACGGCATCCTGTACTTCGTCCGGGACAACGGCGAGGTCACCGCCCTCACGCTGGACGGCAGGCAGCGGTGGCGCAGCTCGACCCAGGTGGAGTTCCTGGGGCTGCCCGCGCTCTCCAGGCGCCGCGACACCCTCTATCTGGCCACCGCCGCGGGCCGGGTGGTGGCGCTGGACCGGGGCGACGGCCGGGTGCGGTGGCGGGGGAAGCCCCGTACCGACCCGGGCGGGCCCCCGGCGGACACGCTGCTGATGGGCGACGCGCTGTACCTGGTGTACGGATACGAGCGGGTGGAAGTGGCGAGTGTGGACGCCCGCCGCAGGAGTTGAGCCCCCGCGGCGGGGCCGGTGACGGGTCCCGCGCCGTCAGCCCAGGCGGCTGATGTCGCGCACCGCGCCCTTGTCGGCGCTGGTGGCCATCGCCGCGTAGGCGCGCAGCGCGGTGGACACCTTGCGCTCGCGGTCCTTCGGGGCGTAGACGCCGCCGAGGGCCTCCCGGCGGGCCGTCAGTTCCTCGTCGCTCACCAGGAGGTCGATGCTGCGGCCCGGGATGTCGATCCGGATCCGGTCACCGTCCTGGACCAGCGCGATGATGCCGCCGGACGCCGCCTCGGGCGAGGCGTGGCCGATGGACAGGCCCGAGGTGCCGCCGGAGAACCGGCCGTCGGTGATCAGCGCACAGGCCTTGCCCAGTCCCCGGCCCTTGAGGAAGGAGGTCGGGTAGAGCATCTCCTGCATCCCGGGGCCGCCCTTGGGGCCCTCGTAGCGGATGACCACCACGTCGCCCTCGGTGACCCGCTTGTTGAGGATCTTGTCGACGGCCTCTTCCTGCGATTCGCACACCACGGCCGGGCCCTCGAAGGTCCAGATCGACTCATCGACGCCCGCGGTCTTCACCACACAGCCGTCGACGGCCAGATTGCCCGTGAGGACGGCGAGTCCGCCGTCCTGGGAGTAGGCGTGCTCCATGTCGCGGATGCAGCCGCCCGCGGCGTCGGTGTCCAGCGAGTCCCAGCGCTCGGACTGCGAGAAGGCGGTGGCGGAGCGTCGGCAGCCGGGGGCCGCGTGCCACATCTCGACGGCCTCGGCCGACGGTGAACCGCCGCGCACGTCCCAGGTCTTGAGCCAGTCGGCGAGCGAGGAGCTGTGCACGGAGTGGACGTCCTCGTTCAGCAGCCCGCCGCGGAACAGCTCGCCCAGGATCGCCGGGATGCCGCCCGCGCGGTGCACGTCCTCCATGTAGTACGTGCCGCCGGGGGCGACGTTCGGGGCGACCTTGGCCAGGCAGGGCACCCGCCGGGAGACCTCGTTGATATCGCCCAGGTCGTAGTCGAGACCGGCCTCCTGGGCGGCGGCCAGCAGGTGCAGGATCGTGTTGGTCGAGCCGCCCATGGCGATGTCCAGCGCCATGGCGTTCTCGAACGCGGCGCGGGAGCCGATGGAGCGCGGCAGCACGGTGTGGTCGTCCTGCTCGTAGTGGCGCTTGGTGATCTCCACGACGGTGCGGCCGGCGGTCTCGTACAGCGCCTTGCGGGCGGTGTGGGTGGCCAGCACCGAGCCGTTGCCGGGGAGGGCCAGACCCATCGCCTCGGTGAGGCAGTTCATCGAGTTGGCGGTGAACATGCCGGAACAGGAGCCGCAGGTCGGACAGGCGTTCTGCTCGATGCGGAGGATGTCCTCGTCCGAGACGTTCTCGTTGACCGCGTCGGAGATCGCGTTGATCAGGTCCAGCTTGCGGACGGTGCCGTCGACCAGCGTCGCCCGGCCCGCCTCCATGGGGCCGCCGGAGACGAAGACGGTCGGGATGTTGAGCCGCATCGCGGCCATCAGCATCCCGGGCGTGATCTTGTCGCAGTTGGAGATGCAGATCAGCGCGTCCGCGCAGTGCGCCTCGACCATGTACTCGACGGAGTCGGCGATCAGGTCGCGGGAGGGCAGCGAGTAGAGCATCCCGCCGTGGCCCATGGCGATGCCGTCGTCCACCGCGATCGTGTTGAACTCGCGGGGGATGCCGCCCGCCGCGTGGACCGCCTCGCTGACGATCCGGCCGACCGGCTGGAGGTGGGTGTGGCCGGGCACGAACTCGGTGAAGCTGTTGGCCACGGCCACGATGGGCTTGCCGAAGTCCTCGCGCGCTACGCCGGACGCCTGCATCAGGGCGCGGGCGCCCGCCATGTTGCGGCCGTGGGTGACGGTGCGGGACCTCAGCTCGGGCACGGTACTCGGCTCCCTCGTCATACAGGTGGCGATCGTGGTGCGGATCGCGTGGATCGGAGTCTTCTGAGCCTACGCCTCACATCCGCGATCCGGACCGTGTGTCCGGATCGCGGGACGGATGGCTCACTCCTCGGAAGGGTCCGGCCGGTGCCGCGGGGGCTCGCAGGGGAGCTCGCACCCGGAGCTCATTCCTCGGTGAGATAGCGCTGGAGGGTCGGCCCCACCATGGCGATGATCTCCTCGGGATCGGCCGACGCGACCGGCTCCATCTTGATCACATAGCGCAGCATCGAGATCCCGATCATATGGGAGGCGGCCAGCTGCGCCCTCAGCTCAGGGTTGGGAACGTCCAGGTCACCGGCCATCCGCAACAGCACCCGGCGCTGGATCAGCTCGCGCAGCACCTCGGCGGCGGACTCGTTGGTCAGTGCGGAGCGCATCACGGCCAGCAGCGGCAGCCGGGCGACCGGGTTCTCCCAGATGCCCAGGATGGAGCGGGCCATCCGCTCGCCCGCGCCCTCCCGGCTGCCGCCGCCGTGGACGGCGTCGGGCACGGCCATCGCGGGCGCCAGGATCAGTTCGATGGCGGCGCCGAAGACCTTCTCCTTGGCGCCGAAGTAGTGGTGCACCAGCGCGGGGTCCACCTCGGCCGCCTTGGCGATACCGCGGATGGAGGTCTTGTCGTAGCCGTGCTCGGCGAACTCGTTGCGCGCGGCGGCCAGGATCCGGTCACGCGCGGCGGGCTCGGCACCGGCGCTGGAACGGGCCGGACGGCCACGCTTGCGCGGGGTCGCGGGGGTGGTCATGCGCCGGGCACCGCCTTGCCGGAGGAGGACTTCGGGGAGGGCGAGGCCAGATGGAGGCGGGTGAAGGCCAGCGCCTCCGCGAGATCGGCCTCACGCTCGGTGGTGGACATCGCGCGCCGGGTGTTGACCTCGACCACCACATGGCCGTCGAACCCGCGTGCGGCGAGACGTTCGAGCAGCTCGGCGCAGGGCTGCGAACCGCGCCCGGGCACCAGGTGCTCGTCCTTGTTGGAGCCGTGGCCGTCGGCGAGGTGGACATGGCCCAGCCGGTCGCCCATGCGGTCCACCATGCCGAGCGCGTCGGTGCGCGCGGTGGCGGTGTGCGACAGGTCGATCGTGAAGTGGCGGTAGTCGTCCTTGGTGACGTCCCAGTCCGGCGCGTAGGCGAGCATCTCCCGGTCGCGGTAGCGCCACGGGTACATGTTCTCGACAGCGAAGCGCACATCGGTCTCGCCGGCCATCCGCCAGATTCCGCGGACGAACTCCCGGGCGTAGGAGCGCTGCCAGCGGAAGGGCGGGTGGACGACCACGGTGGAGGCGCCCAGCTTCTCCGCCGCCGACCTCGCCCGCTGGAGCTTCACCCAGGGGTCGGTGGACCACACCCGCTGGGTGATCAGCAGGCACGGCGCGTGCACGGCGAGGATCGGCACCTGGTGGTAGTCCGAGAGCCGCCGCAGGGCCTCGATGTCCTGGCTGACCGGATCGGTCCACACCATGACCTCGACCCCGTCGTACCCCAGGCGGGCGGCGATCTCGAAGGCCGTCGCCGTCGACTCCGGATAGACCGAGGCTGTGGACAGCGCGACCTTCGCATCCGGGATGCGCACCACTGGCTCTGTCACGAGGGACAGCGTACGGCCGCCCGTCGGGCGGCGAGCGATACGGGTGGGGAGCACGCCGTCATGGCGCGGTCACAAACGGGTCATGGCCGGACCATGGCGACATCGGGGCGGGCCCAGGGCCCCGCCCCGGCCGCACGGGACCGGAACGGACCGTGGTGAGCGTCACGCCGGCAGATGGTCCAGACGGCGCAGGATGACGCCCTCGCGCAGCGCCCAGGGGCAGATCTCCAGCTCCTCGACCCCGAAGAGGTCCATGGCGCCCTCCGCGACCAGCGCCCCGGCCAGCAGCTGCCCCGCCCGCGCCTCGGAGACACCGGGCAGCCCGGCGCGCTCCGCCGCGGGCATGGCGGCCAGTTTGGGCACCCACTCCTCCAGCGCCTTGCGGGTCAGCTGGCGCTGGACGTACAGGCCGTCACCGGACCGGGCCGCGCCAGCGATCCTGGCCAGCTGCTTGAAGGTCTTGGAGGTGGCCACCACGTGGTCCGGGGCGCCGTGCCGGCTGAAATCGCCGACGGTCCGGGCGATCTCGGCCCGCACATGGCGCCGCAGCGCCCGTACGTCGGCCGGGTCGGGCGGGTCACCGGGCAGCCAGGAGGCGGTGAGCCGGCCCGCGCCCAGCGGCAGCGAGACCGCCGCGTCGGGGTCCTCGTCGATTCCGTAGGCGATCTCCAGCGAACCGCCGCCGATGTCCAGGACCAGCAGCTTCCCGGCCGACCAGCCGTACCAGCGGCGGGCGGCCAGGAAGGTGAGCCGGGCCTCGTCGGCGCCGCTGAGCACCTGGAGCCGCACCCCGGTCTCCTCGGCGACCCGCGCGAGCACGTCATCGGCGTTGGCGGCCTCGCGGACGGCGGAGGTGGCGAACGGCAGGACGTCCTCCACACCCTTGTCCTCGGCCGCCTGAAGGGCCTCCTGGACCACCGTGACCAGGCGCTCCACCCCCTCGGGGCCGATGGCTCCGTCGCCGTCGAGGAGTTCGGCCAGCCGCAGCTCCGCCTTGTGCGAATGCGCGGGCAGCGGGCACGCGCCGGGGTGGGCGTCCACCACGAGGAGGTGGACGGTATTCGAACCCACATCGAGGACACCGAGTCTCATGGCCAGAACGCTACTGCGCGGTGTGCGTCCGCACGTACGGGTCCCCGCCCTCCGCTTCCGGCCGGGGGGCATACGCTTGCACCGTGGCAAAGACGAAAAAGGCGAAGCGGGACAAAGGCCAGAAGAGTGCCCCGGAGCGGAGGGCCGAGGAATCGACCGCGCCCCCGGCCGGGGACGAGGTCGGCCTCGACTTCGCCCGCGCGTGGGTCGAATTCCCCGATCCGGCCGACGACGAACAGGTCTTCCGGTGCGATCTGACCTGGCTGACCTCGCGCTGGACCTGTGTTTTCGGCCAGGGCTGCCAGGGCATCCAGGCGGGTCGCGCGAGCGACGGCTGCTGCACGCTGGGCGCGCACTTCTCGGACGAGGAGGACGAGGAGCGCGTCGGGCGCCATATGGCCCGGCTCACCCCGGAGATCTGGCAGTTCCACGACGAGGGGCACGCCCGGGGCTGGGTGCAGGAGGACGAGGACGGCGACCGCCAGACCCGCCGCCACCAGGGCTCGTGCATCTTCCAGAACCGCGCCGGATTCGCCGGCGGCGCGGGCTGCGCACTGCACATCCTGGCGCTGCGCGAGGGCCGCGAACCGCTGGAGACCAAACCGGACGTGTGCTGGCAGCTGCCGGTCCGCCGGTCCTACGACTGGATCGACCGGCCCGACGACACCCGGGTGCTCCAGGTCACCATCGGCGAGTACGACCGCCGCGGCTGGGGCCCCGGCGGCCATGACCTGCACTGGTGGTGCACCTCGGCGACATCGGCGCACGGCGCCGGGCAACCGGTGTACATCTCCTACCGGCCGGAGCTCACGGAGCTGATGGGCAAGGAGGGGTACGACCGGCTGGCCGAGCTCTGCGAGGCCCGTCTGGCGTCCACACTGCCGCTGCTGGCCCCGCACCCTGCCGACCCGGCCGAGCGGGCCGCCACCGACTGACCGCCGCCGCCCCGGCCGTCCCCGGGCCGGGCCGCGGATCGGCCCGGCCGCGGGGCGCTCAGTCCTTCGCCGTCGCCGTACCCGAGGGAGCGGGGGACGGATCGTGCGGGGACGGGCTCGGGGTGCCGGAGGACTGGCTGGGCCCCGGGGTCGGCTGCGGCGGCGCGCCGTTCCCCTCGATCACCACGACCGCACCCGAGGGCCCGATGGTGACCCGGGCGCTCCAGTGGCCGGACGGCTCGCGCTCCCGGTCCACCCAGACCGTGACCCGGGTGGTCTCGCCGGGACGCAGCACCCCCGTGGTGTGGTTCATCCGGAGCCAGTCCGCCCCGGTGGAGGCCGTCCAGCGGACCGGCGAACTTCCGGAGGCGGTGAGGGTGATCAGCGTGGCGTCGCCCTGTGGCTGGGCCTCGACCGTCAGCCGTCCGGGGCCGGGCGCCGGGCGGGCCGGGCCGGAGCCGCCGCCGGGGCGGTCACCGCGGTCCGAGGAGGTCGGGATGGACGGCCGCCCGTCGCCGTTCTTCCCGCCGTGCTCGCCGTCGATCCGGCCGTAGCGCCGCACCGTGCCGTCCGGGCCGATCACCTCGACCGAGACCGTCGTGGACGAGGCGCGGTCCTTGGGGGTGCGCCCGGTGCCGGCCCGGGCGCCGGAACGGTCCTGCGCGCTGCCGGTGCGCTCGAAGGAGCGTCCGTCCAGTCGCTGGTGGCCGGTCGGGATCTCCTGGGCGCCGTCGACGTCGGCGGCGGCGACCGAGTCGCTGTCGTGCTCGTCACCGGCCAGCGGGGCGCTCCGGTAGGCCGCCCACAGCGCGAGCACCGGCGCCGCCACGACCGTGGCGACCACCGTGGTGGTGAGCGCGCGGCTGCGCATCCGGCTGCGCCGCGCCGCCCGGTCCTGGGGGTCCAGGGGGAAGCCGCGCCGGTCGAAGCGGGGTCCCGCGACGGCGCGCGCGGGACGTGCGCTGAGGGCGCACAACAGCGCGGCCTGCACGGCCGCCCTGGGCGCCTCCACCAGCGGCAGGGCGGCGGGCGCCGCGGCCGTACCGGGCCAGGGTCCGTCCGCCGTGGCCCGCTCGGCCATCCGCCGGCACTCCCGGCAGTCGTCCACGTGCCGCACCAGCTCGCGGCGGAGCGCGGCGGACAGCAGCACCTGGGTGTCGCCCGCGAGCCGGGCGACCACCGGGCAGTGGCCCAGCTCGACGACGGCGAGCGCGGCCCGGGTCCGCTCCACCTCGCAGGCGGCGCTGGCGAGCAGGGCGCGGGTCGTGTCCGGCTCCTTGCCGAGGGCCGCGGCCACCTCGGCCGGGGTGAGCTGATGACGCACGGCGAGTTCGAGCGCCTCGCGCTGCTCGGCGGTGGTCCCGGCGGCCTCCGGCCAGGCGAGCGCGGCCAGTTCACGGCGGCGCTGGGCGGCGATCGGCTCGGGCAGCTCGGCGTCGACGACGGCGGGGACAATGGTTTCGGCGGAGCCCGGCGAGGTGTCCGGGCCCGCGTCGCCACGGCCGCGGACCGCCCGCCAGTCCCTGATGCCGCGGTACTCGCGCCGCTCCTTGAGCTCGGCCAGCTTGCGCAGACAGGCCCAGCGGGCGACCGCGTAGAGCCAGGGGCGGCACAGATCGCCCTCGGCGGGCGCGCGTCCGCGGCCCCGGCCACGGCGCCGCTCGGCCACCGCCAGGACGTCGCCGAGGGTGGCGGCGGCCGCGTCGTGTTCGCACAGGACCGAGAGGCAGTACGTGAACAGGCCGTCGAGATACGGCTCGTAGCGCGCGGGCGGGCGCTGGGGGCGCGTATTGCCGGAGCGGGGCGCACGCCGATGCGTCCGGTGTCCTCCGGTGGTCTGTGTCGAGTGCTCGGACCTGCTCATCACCCGGTGACGGTAGGCGGATGATGCAGACATACTCGCGTTACTTGCGCGGTTTTAACCCTTACGGGTGACCATCTCCCTCATAAGGGGACAGGTATCCCACTCCGGTTGCCGCAACCTGCTATGTGCCCCGGGCACCCCCGGCCGGGGCCCGGAGACCCCCGCCGGGCCCGGAGACCCCCGCTGTCGGCGGGCGGCGCTAGCGTTACGGCATGGCTGCCCGTAGCTCCTCCCGCTCATCCGCCAAGGACCGGCCCTCCTACCGCTGCACCGAATGCGGCTGGACCACCGCCAAGTGGCTCGGCCGCTGTCCGGAGTGCCAGGCGTGGGGCACGGTCGAGGAGTTCGGCGCGCCCGCCGTGCGCACCACCGCGCCCGGCCGGGTCACCTCCGCCGCGCTGCCCATCGGCCAGATCGACGGCCGCCAGGCCACCGCCCGCTCCACCGGGGTGGACGAGCTGGACCGGGTGCTCGGCGGCGGTCTCGTGCCCGGTGCCGTGGTGCTGCTCGCCGGGGAGCCGGGGGTCGGCAAGTCCACGCTGCTGCTGGACGTCTCGGCCAAGGCCGCCGGTGAGGAGCACCGCACGCTGTACATCACCGGGGAGGAGTCGGCGAGCCAGGTGCGGCTGCGCGCGGACCGCATCGGCGCGCTCAGCGAGCATCTGTACCTCGCCGCGGAGACCGATCTCTCCGTCGTCCTCGGCCATCTGGACTCGGTCAAGCCGTCCCTGCTGGTGCTGGACTCGGTGCAGACCGTCGCCTCCCCCGAGATCGACGGCGCGCCCGGCGGGATGGCACAGGTCCGCGAGGTGGCCGGGGCGCTCATCCGCGCCTCCAAGGAGCGCGGGATGTCCACCCTGCTGGTGGGCCATGTGACCAAGGACGGCGCGATCGCGGGCCCGCGGCTGCTGGAGCACCTGGTCGATGTGGTGCTGCACTTCGAGGGTGACCGCCACGCCCGGCTGCGGCTGGTGCGCGGGGTGAAGAACCGCTACGGGGCCACCGACGAGGTCGGCTGCTTCGAACTGCACGACGAGGGCATCACCGGTCTCGCCGACCCCTCCGGGCTGTTCCTCACCCGCCGCGCGGAGCCGGTGCCGGGCACCTGTCTGACCGTCACCCTGGAGGGCCGCAGGCCGCTGGTGGCCGAGGTCCAGGCGCTCACCGTGGACACCCAGATCCCCTCCCCCCGGCGCACCACCTCGGGCCTGGAGACCTCACGGGTGTCGATGATGCTCGCGGTGCTGGAGCAGCGCGGCCGGATCAACGCGCTCGGCAAGCGCGACATCTACAGCGCCACGGTGGGCGGGGTGAAGCTGACCGAGCCCGCCGCGGACCTGGCCGTGGCCCTGGCGCTGGCCAGCGCCGCCAGTGACACCCCGCTGCCGAAGAACCTGGTGGCGATCGGCGAGGTGGGGCTCGCGGGCGAGGTCCGCCGGGTCACCGGGGTGCAGCGGCGGCTGGCCGAGGCCGCCCGGCTCGGCTTCACCCACGCTCTCGTCCCGTCCGACCCGGGCCGGATCCCGGACGGGATGCGGGTGCTGGAGGTCGCGGACATCGGGGACGCGCTGCGGGTGCTGCCCCGGCGCCGGGAGCGGGGCGAGCGGGCGGCGGCGACCGCGGACGACCGCGGCTGAGCCGGGTCGGCTACGGTGCCTCGGGGCGGAGTGCTGAGTGCCGCGCTCCGCTTCCTGCCCACGGGCGTACGCCGGGAGACCCCACGGGGGGTCGGTGACCGCCGGTAGACTTTGCCCTGGTCTCGCCCGTACGTGGCTTCGCACACCGGCGCGGAGGGGCGACCGCGGCACCGAACAGACCTGGCGACGGAGGAGTGCAGTGGCAACAGGCGACCGGGCTCCGGCTCCCGGCAAAGCCGACGGTCTGATGCGTGCCTCCCTGAGCGCGGTCGCGCCCGGCACGGCGCTGCGTGACGGCCTGGAGCGGGTACTCCGCGGCAATACGGGCGGGCTGCTCGTCCTCGGGACGGACCGGACCGTGGAGTCGCTGTGCACCGGCGGCTTCGTCCTGGACGTCGAGTTCACCGCGACCCGGCTGCGCGAGCTGTGCAAGCTGGACGGCGCGCTGATCCTCGACAAGGACATCACCAAGATCGTGCGGGCGGGGGTGCAGCTCGTCCCGGACGCGTCGATCCCCACCGAGGAGACCGGCACCCGTCACCGCACCGCGCAGCGCGTCTCGATCCAGACCGGTTTCCCGGTGGTCTCGGTCAGCCAGTCGATGCGGCTGATCGCGCTGTACGTGGCCGGGCAGCGGCGGGTCCTGGAGGACTCCGCGGCGATCCTCTCCCGTGCCAACCAGGCGCTGGCCACCCTGGAGCGCTACAAGCTCCGGCTGGACGAGGTCGCGGGCACCCTCTCCGCCCTGGAGATCGAGGACCTGGTCACCGTCCGGGACGTGAGCGCGGTCGCGCAGCGGCTGGAGATGGTCCGCCGGATCGCCACCGAGATCGCCGAGTACGTGGTCGAGCTGGGCACCGACGGCCGGCTGCTCTCCCTCCAGCTGGACGAGCTGATCGCGGGCGTGGAGCCGGAGCGCGAACTCGTGGTGCGGGACTACGTGCCCGAGCCGACCGCCAAGCGCACCCGCACCGTGGGCGACGCACTCGCCGAGCTGGACCGGCTGACCCATGCCGAGCTGCTCGAACTGCCCATCGTGGCACGGGCGCTGGGCTACAGCGGCTCGCCCGAGACGCTGGACGCGGCGGTCTCGCCGCGCGGCTTCCGGCTGCTGGCGAAGGTGCCGCGGCTGCCGGGCGCCATCATCGAGCGGCTGGTGGAGCACTTCGGCGGACTGCAGAAGCTGCTGGCCGCGAGCGTGGACGATCTGCAGATGGTCGACGGTGTGGGCGAGGCGCGGGCGCGCTCGGTGCGCGAGGGGCTCTCCCGGCTGGCCGAGTCGTCGATCCTGGAGCGCTACGTCTGACGGTGGCGGAGGGGCCCCGAGGGGCCCGGCCGGCATCCCTTCTCCGGCTTCCGGTCAGTCCTTCTTCAGGAGGAACGACACCTGCGCGGTGCCCAGTCCGTCCAGTTCCGCCTTCACCAGATAGGTACCGGCCGTGGCCGCCGCCCGCCCCGACGGGGTGGCGCAGTGCTCGGCGGTGCGCTTGCGGTTCCACTCCACGATCCGCTTGGTCTCGCCGGAGCCCGGCACCTCGACCAGGGCGGTGGCGCTGCCCTTGGGGCAGTCGCCGGAGGCCCACACATGCTCGTCGTCGGCGTCGGTGATGGTCAGCGTGGCGGCGTCGCGGCCGAAGTCGACCTTGCAGGAGCTGTTCGAGGTGTTCTTCACGACGATCTCGAACGTGGGCTTCTCACCCGGCCCGTAGGAGTTCCTGACCTTCTCGTCCTTGACGCTGCGCACCGTCACGTCGATATCCGCGCGGCGGCAGTCGGGAAGGCTGGACCCGACCGGGAGCGTCCGTCCGTCGCCGGTGCCGATGCCGCCACCGCCGGTGCCGCCCGATCCGGAGCCTCCGGAGCCGGTGCCGGTACCACCGCCGTCGGTGCCGTCGTCGCCGGTCCCGCCGGTGCCGGGGTCACCGTCGTCGGTGCCTCCGCCGCCGTCCGACTCATCGCGCCCGCCCGGCCGTTCACTGTTGACCGGGGTGGACGAGGTGGGTCCCGGCGTGATGGTGGACGCGGGTCCGCCGCCCGGGCGCTTGCCGTCGTCGTGTCCACCGCCGCCCGAACCGCCCCAGCCGGAGGCCCAGATGACGAGGAGGACGAGCAGCCCGAGAAGGGCCAGCGCAACGGCCCTCCGCCGCCAGTAGATGGAGGAGGGAAGCGGCCCGATCGGATTGCGCAGAGATCCCACGCGGAAACTCTACGAGAGATCGGGAGCGCGGCCCGCCAATAATCACCGCTCGGACCCCTACTTTTCTCATCATCGGACAGGATCCGCCATCCGGGGCCGCACCCCGGGGCGGCAAGCGGCCATCCGTTCCCGCCACGACGTCCGGATTGCACGTTTTTTTACCGACGCCGCGCGGCTCGACCCGAACGCCCGCGCCCTCCGCCTCCGCGGCGGGCCTCGGCATGCCAGGATCGACGGTGATGACTGCCAACCCCGCCCTCCAGGCCGCCGTAAGCCCGACCTCCACCGACGGTGCCACGCTCCACCGGCCCGTCATCGACTGGTTCGACGCACACGCCCGCGATCTGCCCTGGCGCCGCCCGGAGGCGGGGGCCTGGGGTGTGATGGTGAGCGAGTTCATGCTGCAGCAGACCCCGGTGAGCCGGGTGCTGCCGGTGTACGAGCAGTGGCTCGCCCGCTGGCCGCGCCCCGCCGACCTGGCCGCCGAACCGCCCGGTGAGGCGGTCCGCGCCTGGGGGCGGCTCGGCTACCCGCGGCGCGCGCTGCGGCTGCACGGCGCGGCGGCGGCGATAAGGGAGCGGCACGGCGGTGACGTCCCCAGCGACCACGCCCAGCTGCTGGCGCTGCCGGGCGTGGGCGAGTACACGGCCGCGGCGGTGGCGTCCTTCGCGTACGGACAGCGCCACGCGGTCCTGGACACCAATGTGCGGCGGGTGTTCGCGCGGGCCGTCGGCGGTACGCAGTACCCGCCGAACGCCACCACCGCCGCCGAGCGCAAGCTGGCCCGCACCCTGCTGCCCGACGACGAGGACACCGCGGCCCGCTGGGCGGCGGCCACGATGGAGCTGGGCGCTCTGGTGTGCACCGCCCGGACACCCGCCTGTGTGCGCTGCCCGATCGTGGCGCACTGCGCCTGGCAGGGGGCCGGGGCACCGGAGCACGACGGACCGCCGCGGCGCGGCCAGACCTACGCCGGGACCGACCGGCAGGTGCGCGGCAAGCTGCTGGCGGTGCTGCGGGAGGCGGTCACGCCGGTTCCGCAGTCGGCGCTGGACCAGGTGTGGGACGAGCCGGTGCAGCGGGCGCGGGCACTGGACGGTCTGGTGGCCGACGGTCTCGTGGAACCGCTCGCCGGCGGGTACTACCGGCTGCCGCTGACGTGACCGCCGTGATCCGGACGACCCCCAACAGCCCTTCTGTGACAGAGCTGTGACAGACCACGGACCCGGTTCTGACACTCCATCGCGCCGGGTTCCGTTGTTACACAACCTATGGGTAGCTGTGCACTGGCCGAGGTGCTGATGCACATAGCGCCGCAACAGCGCCTCCGTAGCGTCCTTCCCGTGCTGGACGACCGCCAGCAATTCGGATGGGGAACACGCGGGATGGAGGCTGCACATGTCCGGCAGCGGCAAGGTTCTGGATTTTGAAGAGTACGTGCGGAACCGGCAGGACGCCCTGCTGCGCAGCGCCCGCCGGCTGGTCCCCGACCCCGTCGAGGCACAGGACCTGCTGCAGACCGCCCTCGTCCGCACCTACGGACGCTGGGACGGCATAGCGGACAAGTCGCTCGCCGACGCCTACCTCCGCCGGGTCATGATCAACACCCGTACCGAGTGGTGGCGCGCCCGCAAGCTGGACGAGGTGCCCACCGAGCAGCTGCCGGAGGCGAGCGTCGAGGACGGCACCGAGCAGCACGCCGACCGCGCCCTCTTGATCGACATCCTCGGAGTTCTGGCTCCCAAGCAGCGCAGCGTCGTGGTGCTGCGACACTGGGAGCAGATGACGACGGAGGAGACGGCGGAGGCGCTCGGTATGTCGACCGGCACGGTCAAGAGCACGCTGCACCGGGCGCTGGCCCGGCTGCGGCAGGAGCTGGAGAGCCGCGATCTGGACGCCCGCGCGCTCGGTCGCCGCGGTGTGGAGGGCGAAACCGCCGCTCCGGCGCGGAAGCCCACCCGGCTCCGCCGTGGCCGCGACGAGCGGGGGCAGGAACGGTGCGCGGCCTGACCAGGGCCTCTTCCGTCAAGAGTGCGGTGATCACCGGCGGCGCGATCGTGGGACTCGCGTCCGCCGGAGGCTGGATGCTGGCCGGATGCGGCTCCACCAGCCAGGGAGTGCGCAATGAGGGGCCGGCCCGGACCTCATGGGCGTCGAGCGCGGCGGACTCCGGAAAACAGTCGGGCGAGGCCTCCGCGCTGCCCGGCCCCAAGGAACAGAAGGTGGACGCGGTCCGGCTGGTGAAGGAGGACCCCCAGGTCAGCGAGGACCTGAAGGACAACCTCAAGCCCTGCCGGAAGCCCACCAAGAGCAAGAGCAGCGGGCTGATCAACGGCTATCCGGTGGACGTCACCCGGGGCAGGCTGACCGGATCCGCCTCCCCCGACCTGGTCATCAACGTCATGGCCTGCACCGACGGCTTCGGTATCGGCTCGTATGTGTACCGCAAGGTCGGAGAGAAGTACCAGAACGTCTTCCAGGACGAGCAGCCTCCCGTCTACGCCGTGATCGTCAAGGACGCGCTCCAGGTCACCCGGCTCGCCTACTCCTCCGGTGACCCCGTCTGCTGCCCCTCGCGCGAGGACCTCATCACCTACCGTTGGTCGGGGCAGCGCCAGGAGTTCGCGGAAGTCAGCCGCAAGCACACCGACTACAGCGCGCCCACGGACGAACCGAACCCGACTCCCGACGGAACGGAAGGCTGATCCCGCGCCGTGGCCGAAACCCATGTGCTCTTCGTCGAGGACGACGATGTCATCCGCGAGGCCACCCAGCTCGCGCTGGAGCGCGACGGTTTCCAGGTGACCGCCGCGCCCGACGGGCTGACCGGGCTGGAGCAGTTCCGGGCCCACCGGCCCGATATCGCGCTGCTGGACGTGATGGTTCCGGGACTGGACGGGGTGAGCCTGTGCCGCCGGATCCGCGATGAGTCCACCGTTCCCGTGATCATGCTGTCGGCCCGCGCCGACGCGATCGACGTGGTGCTCGGCCTGGAGGCCGGTGCCGACGACTACGTCACCAAGCCCTTCGACGGCGCGGTGCTGGTCGCCCGGATCCGGGCGGTGCTGCGCCGCTTCGGCCACGCCAGCGGCCCCGGCGGCCGGAACGGCGAGGACGGCCCGGAGGAGCCGGACTGCGGTGTGCTGCGGTTCGGCGATCTGGAGGTGGACCCCGAGGGCATGGAGGTCCGCAAGGGCGGTGAGCAGGTCGCCCTGACCCCGACCGAGATGCGGCTGCTGCTGGAGTTCTCCTCCGCGCCGGGCACCGTGCTCTCCCGCGACAAGCTGCTGGAGCGGGTCTGGGAGTACGGCTGGGGCGGGGACACCCGGGTGGTGGACGTCCATGTGCAGCGGCTGCGCGGCAAGATAGGCCAGGACCGCATCGAGACGGTCCGTGGCTTCGGCTACAAGCTCAAGGGCTGACCCGTGGTGAAGCTCGCTCTCCGCTCCGGTCTGCGCTGGAAGGTCAGCCTGGCCATCGCCGCCGTCAGCGCGCTCGTCGCCGTGGCGCTGAGCCTGGTGGTGCACAACGCGGCCCGGGT
Source organism: Streptomyces sp. NPDC045899 (assembly GCF_056431485.1). NCBI lineage: Bacteria > Bacillati > Actinomycetota > Actinomycetes > Kitasatosporales > Streptomycetaceae > Streptomyces > Streptomyces sp. NPDC045899. The sequence goes on along the minus strand of NZ_JBWKKP010000028.1, from coordinate 72,416 downwards.
CTCCATGCTGGACAACAGCCGCAATGTGATGGACGAGCGGGTGAAGGTCGCCCAGCGCTGGTACGAGCAGTCCCGGGTGCTGGGCTTCGGCGCCAAACTGGACGACCCCGAACTGCCCGAGCTGCTGAAGAAGGAGGCGTGGCGCGGCCAGCGCGCCACCTATCTGGAGGACTCCGGCACCGGCACCCCCGAGGTGTGGGCCTCGGTCCCGCTGCGGAACGGCAAGGTGCTGTCCGTGCACACCAGGTTCAAGGACCGGTTCGCCGTCCTGGACGATCTGGACCGGGTGCTGATCCTGGGCTCGGTCTCGGTGGTGCTGGGCGGGATCGCGCTCGGGGTGCTCATCGGCGACCAGCTCTCCCGGCGGCTGCGCAAGGCCGCCACCGCCGCCCGCAAACTGGCCGAGGGCGACTCCGAGGTGCGCATCCGGGACGCGATCGGCGGCCGGGTGCGCGATGAGACCGACGACCTCGCCCGCGCCGTCGACGGTATGGCCGAGGCGCTGCAGGAGCGGCTGGAGGCGGAGCGGCGGGTCACCGCGGACATCGCCCATGAGCTGCGCACCCCGGTCACCGGACTGCTCACCGCCGCCGAGCTGCTGCCCCCGGGGCGCCCGACCGAGCTGGTCCGGGACCGGGCGCAGGCCATGCGCACGCTGGTCGAGGATGTGCTGGAGGTGGCGCGTCTCGACGGCTTCGCCGAGCGCGCGGAGCTCCAGGAGATCGAACTGGGCGAGTTCATCACCCGCCGGGTGCGGGTGGTGGCCCCGGACGCGGAGGTCACCGTATTGCGGGACGCCCATGTGTCCACGGATCCGCGCCGTCTGGAGCGGATCCTCGGCAATCTCCTGGCCAACGCGGCCCGGCACGGCAGGGCGCCGTTCGAGGTGACCGTGGAGGGGCGGGTGCTGCGGGTCCGCGACCACGGTCCCGGCTTCCCCGAGTCGCTGCTGAAGGACGGGCCGAGCCGTTTCCGCACCGGCAGCAAGGACCGGGCGGGCAAGGGGCACGGCCTGGGGCTGACCATCGCCGCGGGCCAGGCGCGGGTGCTGGGCGCCCGGCTGACCTTCCGGAACGCGGAGCCGACGGCTGAGGGTGCGGACGGCGCGGTGGCGGTGCTGTGGCTGCCGGAGTCCGCGCCCACCAACACCGGCAGCTTCCCGGTCATCGAGGTCCCGGACTGACAGCGGACTGCCCGGCGCCCTCCCCGGCCCGTGGACACGGGTCCGAGGAGATGGCACCGGGCAGCCCGGCGGGGGATGCGGATCCGGCTCAGACGCTCTCGGCGACCGGAGCCCGGTCGGCCGGTGCCCCGTCAGCGCCGCCCTTGGGCTCCGCGCCGCGCAGCGGCAGCTCCTTGATGAACCAGGAGGCGGCGAAGGCGAGCAGGGCGGCCAGCGAACCCCACAGGAAGACCTGGTGGGTACCGTCGGAGACGGCGTGGGCGTAGGCGTCCCTGACCGCGGTGGGCAGCTTGTCGAGCTGGGAGGGCTCCAGCTGGGCACCGCCCGAGGTCATCGCCTTCCCCTTGTCCCCGGCCCGCTCGACCATGGTGTCCTGCACCTTGTGGGTGAAGAGCGCCCCCAGGATCGCGACACCGAAGGAGCCGCCGAGGGTGCGGAAGAGCGTGGCCGAGGAGGAGCCCACGCCCATGTCCTTCATCTCCACGCTGTTCTGTGCGATCAGCATGGTCAGCTGCATCAGGAAGCCCATACCGGCGCCGAGCACCGCCATGTAGATCCCGGTGGTCAGCCGGCTGGTGCCGGTGTCCATCGTGCCCAGCAGCACCATTCCGGCGGTGAGCAGCACCCCGCCGACGATCGGGAACATCCGGTACTTGCCGGTCTCGCTGGTGATCCGGCCCACGACCAGCGAGATCAGCAGCATGGTCAGCAGCATCGGGAGCAGCAGCAGCCCGGAGTTGGTGGCGGAGGCGCCCTGCACGGTCTGCTGGTACAGCGGCAGGAAGGTGAGCGCGCCGAACATCACGAAGCCGACCAGGAAGCCGACGAAGGTGATCACCGAGAAGTTGCGGCTGCGGAAGATATGCAGCGGAAGCACCGGTTCGGCCGCCCGCCGCTCCACGTACAGGAAGGCGGTGACGGAGGCGACGGCGACCGCGCCGAGTCCGAAGATCTGGACCGAGAGCCAGTCGTACTCGGTGCCGCCCCAGGTGGTGATGAGCACCAGCGCGGTGATCCCGGCGGTCAGCAGCCCGGCTCCGAGGTAGTCGATCCGCGCCTCGGTCCGCTTCTTCGGCAGGTGCAGCACGACGGTGACCGCGGCCAGGGCGATCGCGCCGAGCGGCAGGTTGATGTAGAAGATCCAGCGCCAGCCGAGGTGGTCGGTCAGGGTGCCGCCGGCCAGCGGGCCGCCGATCATGGCGACGCCCATCACCGCGGCCATCATGCCCTGGTACTTGCCGCGCTCCCGCGGCGGCACCAGATCACCGATGATCGCCATCACACCGACCACCAGGCCACCGGCGCCCAGGCCCTGGAGCGCCCGGAAGCCGATCAGCTGTCCCATGGACTGGGCCAGACCGGAGAGCACCGATCCCACCAGGAAGATCACGATCGAGGTGAGGAAGATGCCCTTGCGGCCGTACATGTCGCCCAGCTTGCCCCAGATGGGGGTCGAGGCGGCGGTCGCGAGCGTATAGGCGGTGACCACCCAGGAGAGGTGGTTGAGCCCTCCGAGGTCTCCCACGATGGTGGGCATCGCGGTACCGACGATCATGTTGTCGAGCATCGCGAGCAACATCGTGATCATCAGGGCCAGCATCACCACACCGGTGCTGCGCGGCTTCCGTTCCGGCTTTCCCTGCGGTGGCACCGCGGTGGGCGGCGCTTCGCCTCCCGGCTGGATCTGGGACATGATCTCCACTCCCCCTGGTGTTGACTGAGGTCGCAACCGCCACTTACTTGCCGACCGGCTAGTTGCGTACAGTGGAGACGGTAGGACGTCAACTAGCCGGGCGTCAAGTAAGCAAGGCCGCGGCCCGACGGGGGCCCGGACACGGACACAGGAGACGACCATGGGCAGCACAGCGCGCGGAGGCGAGCCGAAGGCGCGCCGGGGAGACACCCGCCAGCGCATCCAGGACGTCGCCCTGGAGCTCTTCGCCGAGCGCGGCTACGAGAAGACCTCGCTGCGGGAGATCGCCGAGCATCTCGAGGTCACCAAGGCCGCCCTGTACTACCACTTCAAGACCAAGGAGGACATCCTCCTCAGCCTCTTCCAGGACCTCGGACGGCCGCTGGACGAGCTGATCGCCTGGGGCGCGGAGCAGCCCCGCACCCTGGAGACCAAGCAGGAGCTGCTCCGCCGCTACAGCGCCGCGCTGACCAACGCCGCCCCGCTGTTCCGCTTCATGCAGGAGAACCAGGCGACGGTGCGCGAGCTGAGCAGCATCGGCCAGCTCTTCAAGAACCGGATGTTCGCGATGTCCGATCTCATCCGGGAGCACGACGCCTCACTGTCGGACCAGGTCCGCTGTGTGACCGCGCTGTTCAGCATGCACGCGGGACTGTTCGCCCTGCAGACGATCGAGGGCGACCCCGAGGACAAGCGCAAGGCTGCCCTCGAAGTCGCCCTCGATCTGGTGACCCAGGCCCATCAGGGTCAGTAGCGGATGCCACGGTCCTTCATGTAGCGGCCGGTGTCGTAGGCCGAGCCGTAGTCGGGGGTGCTGCGGCCCTCGAAGTGCAGGTGCGGGCCGGTGGAGTTACCGGTGGAGCCGGAGAGGGCGATCTCCTCGCCGGTCTTCACGGTCTCGCCGATCCAGGCGCGGATGTCCGACAGGTGAGCGTACTGGGTGTAGCTGCCGTCGTCGTGCTTGATCACGATGGCGTTGCCGTACGCCGGACCGTCACCGCCGCCGTTCGGGCCCGCCTTGACGACCACACCGTCGTGGACGGCGCGCACCGAGGTGCCGGTCGGTACGACGAAGTCCTGGCCGCTGTGGTTGTTGGTCCACAGGGCGCCCGCGCGGCCGAAGGTGGCGCCGAGCGTGTACTTGGCGACCGGGGTCACCCACGTGTCCTCGGCGGCCTTGGCCGCGGTGACCTTGGTGGCCGCCGCCTTCTCGGCGGTGACGGCCTTCTCCACGGCGGCGGCCTGGGCCTTCACCGAGGCACCGAGGGAGGCGGCGGAGCTCACCGTCAGGGTGTCGGTGCTCTTGGCGGCTTCGGCGGCGAGCGCCGCTCCGGCACCGAGCGCGACCGAGGCGCTCACGCCCGCGGCGACGACGGCGACGCGGGCGCGACGGCCGGAGAGGAGAGAGGAACGGCGGAATATGGCACGCGGCGACATAGAGAAACGACCTCCAGAACGTCAGGGATACCGGCTGGGGGCCGGAGCAGACGCTCCTTGGTATCCCGTCACCACGATTCCGCCAAGATAAGTCTCTACTAAGTAGGCCAGTAGATATTTAAGGGTCAGGATTCCTTTCCCGATCACCCTCCAGGCCGGTTAAAGAGGTCGCAAAAATAGGTCTGAGCTGGAGATTCACGGCAAGTTGATCAATGGGTGAAAACTTGGCCGCCCACTATGCGACCTCACCCCTAATTCCCGTAGTAGGCCCGTAGTGGGCTGTGCCGCATATCACCGGGCCATAAGATCGAATTCCCTTCCGGCGGGACTTACGGCCGTCCGTTTCAGGACCAAGGCCCCGCCCGCCGGCGGCCCCCGGAAATCCGGTCGCCACCCCCGTCCGCAGCCGCTAGCGTCCGGCCATGACCACTGCCGACAACGCCCCCGACTGGCTGACACGCAACCGGGAGAACTGGGACGACCGGGTCGCGGTCCACGCCGCCAGCGACTTCTACGATCTGGCCGGGTTCCGCGCGGGAGCCTCCACCCTGCGCCCCTTCGAACCGACGGAGCTCGGTGACGTACGGGGCAGACGGCTGGCGCACCTCCAGTGCCATATGGGACAGGACACCCTCTCCTGGGCCCGCCGCGGCGCGGAGGTGACCGGCCTGGACTTCTCCGAGCCCGCCGTGCGCACCGCGCGCGGCCTGGCCGGGGACATCGGCCTCGCCGACCGGGCACGGTTCGTCGTCTCGGATGTGTACGCGGCCGTCGAGGCCCTCGGCGGGGCGCGGTTCGACATCGTCTACACCGGACGCGGCTCCCTGCTCTGGCTGCCCGACCTGGTCCGCTGGGCGCGGGTGGTGTCCGAGCTGCTGGTGGACGGGGGCGCGCTGTACCTCGTGGAGTTCCACCCGCTGACCGACACCCTCGACGACGACGGCACCCGCGTCGTCGAGGACTACTTCCAGCCCGGGGCCGAGACCTTCGACTCCCCGCACACCTACACCGACGGTCCGCCGCTCACCAGGACCCTCTCCGTGCAGTGGCTGCATCCGCTGGGCGAGGTGGTGACCGCCCTGGCCGGGGCCGGACTGCGGATCGAGTTCCTGCACGAGCACCCGACCACGGCGTTCCAGCGCTATCCGGCGCTGGAGCGCGACGAGACGCGCGGGTACGCGTTCCCCGAAGGGCATCCGCGGATTCCGCTGATGTACTCGCTCCGCGCGGTGAAGGACGGCGGCGACCGCTGACCGGACCGGCCGCGGCGACCGCCGTATGACCGGTTCGGCCCACCCGTAATGCCTGGGCTGTTGGGAGTTGAGAATATTATCCCGATTCGCTGCACCCAGAACGAGGAGAGCCGGTCATGTCGAAGCGACTGCATGTGGGCAACCTGAGCTACCAGGTGACGAAGGACGACTTGGCGACCCTGTTCGGGCAGATCGGTGAGGTGCTGGACGCCACCGTCATCACCGACCGGGAGAGCGGCCGCTCCCGTGGGTTCGGTTTCGTGGAGATGGAGGACATGGCAGCCGAGAAGGCTATGTCCCAGCTCGACGGGCAGGAGATGAACGGGCGGACGGTGACGGTGACCGAGGCCCGCGCCGTCTCGCGCGGTGGACGGTGAGCGTGCCGTTCGCCACGTATCACCGCTAGGACTTGCAAGGGGTGCAGTATGCCGTGGTGGGATGGTCCGATGCGATCCCCCACACGCATATCTCCACCCCGTCCCCGGAATTCTCACACCGATGTAACCAGCACGGATTTGAACGACATCGCACACCTGCCCGCGTACGACGACACGTACGACAGTGCCCATGACTTCGCGCGCCTCGGCGCGCAGCACCCGGCCCAGGACGCCGCCCCAGCGCCCGACCCGGCCGTGTACAGCAACCCGTATGACGAACTGGCCGAGTTGGCCGACCCGTACGACCCGGACGACCCGCTCGGTCTCGGGCTGAAGGCCGATGACGAGGACGGCGCCGACGGCGAGGGCACCGAGGACGAGCCGTGGACGCCGCCCAACCACCGCCGCCGCTCCCGGCGCGCCCGCAACCGCTTCGCGGCCGTGCCGATCGCGGCGAAGCTGGTGATCGGCGCCCTGGTGACGACCGCTCTGCTGCTGCTGGCCGACCGCTGTGCCGTGATGTACGCGGAGAAGAAGGCCGAGGAACAGCTCCAGAAGAAGATGGGGCTGGCCACCGCGCCGAACGTGACCATCCACGGCTTCCCGTTCCTCACCCAGGTGTGGGACAAGCACCTGGACCGGGTCGACGTCACGGTGCCCGATGTGGCGGCCGACCGGGTCTCGCTCGCCGAAGTGAGCGCCAGGGCCGAGGACATCACCCTCACCGGCGATCTGCCCAGCTCCATCCACGGCGCCGTGGCGGGCCAGATGAAGGGCGATGTGCTGCTGGCCTTCGAGGACCTCAACCGTGAACTGGGCGCCTCCCAGGTGAAGTTCCGGGCCACCGGCCCCGAGTCGGTGCGCGCGGACGGCAAACTCCCGGTCGCGGGACAGCAGGTGACGATGCACGCCATGGCGAAGATCCGCCGTGACGGGGACCGCGGAATCTCCACGAGCGTCAGCGGAATGCGCCTGGACATGCCCGGGGTCGCCACCTACCGCCCCGGCCGCGACGAGGGACTGCGACTGCACCGCAAGACCGCGGAACGGATCAGCCGGGACGCCGAGAAGGCCAAGGCGCTGCTGACGGTGGGATCCGTGGCGCGGCAGCTCGGGGTGGAGCCGGAGTCCGCTGGGCAGTCGCTCCCGCAGAACGAGCGGGTGGAGCGGATCACCAAGTCACCGAAGTTCATCCCGGCGCTGATGAAGGTCAACTTCGTCGATCTGGTGGCCGAACACCCCCAGTTGGTCAAGAAGCTGGGGATCAACCCGGCGGTGGCCTCCGCGCTGACCAAGCTGAAGGTGCCGGAGCTCTCGGAGAAGCTGTCGCTCTCCTTCCAGATGCCGAAGAAGGCCAAGGGCATCCACATCCAGAACATCCATGTGAAGCCGGAAGGCATCGTGGCCGACCTGGTCGGCACCGAACTGCACCTGGGCAAGACCCGCTGAGAGCCTCAGCCCGCCGGCCCCGCCTCGCCGGGCGGGGCCGTCGGCGCTCCCGGGAGCCGGATCCAGGCGACGGTGCCGCCGCCCGCCGCGGGCCGCAGCCCCACCTCGCCACCGGACTGCTGGACGGCACGGGCCACGATCGACAGCCCCAGACCGGAGCCGGGGAGGCTGCGGGCGGACGGGGAACGCCAGAACCGCTCGAAGACATGCGGCAGTTCATCGTCCGCGACACCCGGCCCCCGGTCCCGTACGGTCAGCTCCCCGCCGCTGAGCGCGACATCGACCGCGCCCCCCGGAGGGCTGAACTTCACGGCGTTGTCCAGGAGGTTGACCAACGCCCGCTCCAGGGCCGCCGGTTCCCCGCGGACGTACCAGGGGTCCAGCGCCGCGTCGACGGTCAGCCCCACCCCGCGCAGCCGGGCCCGCTGCACCGCGGCCAGCGCCACCTCGTGCAGCGCGACCACCTGGAGCGGTCCGCTGCCGGGCAGCGCGTCCGGCCGGGCCAGCTCCTGGAGATCGCCGATCAGCGCGGCCAATTCGGTGACCTGCGCCTTCACACTCGACATCAGCGCGTCCCGGTCGGCGGGCGGCAGTGCGCGGCCGGTCTGCTCACTGCGCACCAGCAGTTCCACATTGGTGCGCAGCGAGGTGAGCGGGGTGCGCAACTCATGTCCGGCGTCCGCGATCAGCTGCTGCTGGCGGTCGCGTGAGGAGGCCAGGGCGGCCGCCATGGCGTTGAAGGACCGGGACAGCCGGGCGATCTCGTCGTCGCCCTCGGCCGGGATCCGCACCGCCAGGTCCTCGGTGCGGGCCACGTGCTCGACCGCCTCCGCCAGCCGGTCCACCGGTTTGAGCCCGGTGCGGGCGATCCACAGCCCCGCCGCCCCGGCGCCGAGCACACCGACGCCCGCGACCACCAGCATCACCAGGGCGAGAGTGCCCAGCGGTTCGGTGACCTCGCTCAGCGGCCGGGAGACGGACACCGTCAACGGCGGGATGCCGCCCTGCGGTGAGGTGACGAAGGTGTACACCCGCATCCGGGTGCCGTCCGCCGCCCTGCCGTCGTGGGTGACGTCGTTCAGCCGCCCCCGGGCCACCGCGATGTCGTCCCCGGTCACCTTCACCGCACGGGAGCCACGGGCGACGCACCGGTCCCCGTCGGAGAGCACGAGCTGTACGTCGGAGGCGCCAGGCCGGGATCCGGCGCCCGGCTGGGACTGGGGCGAGCAGGTGCTCTGCGCCTCCACCAGATCGCGGACGTAGACGCCGGAGACGTCGTGGAGCTTGTCGTCCAGCGCGCCCGTGAGCTGCTCCCGGGTGACGAACCAGCAGGCGAACGCGGACAGCGCCACCGCGACCGCGACGGCGACCGCGGTCAGCAGCGCCAGCCGGGAGCGCAGCGGCAGCCGTGCGCGCAGCGGACCGCCCCCGGTCACGAGGGATCGCCGTCCCCGGGGCGCAGGACGTAGCCGACGCCGCGGACGGTGTGCACCAGCCGTGGTTCACCGCCCGCCTCCGTCTTGCGGCGCAGGTACATCACGTACACGTCGAGCGAGTTGGACGAGGGCTCGAAGTCGAAGCCCCACACCGCCTTGAGGATCTGCTCGCGGGTGAGCACCTGTCGGGGGTGGGCGAGGAACATCTCCAGCAGGGTGAACTCGGTCCGGGTCAGCTCCACCCGGCGCGCGCCGCGCGTCACCTCGCGGGTGGCCAGGTCCATCCGCAGGTCGCCGAAGGTGAGCGCGTCGTCCTCGGTAACCGCCTCGTGCGCGGCGGCGGCGTAGGAGCTGCGGCGCAGCAGGGCGCGGATCCGGGCGAGCAGCTCATCGAGTTCGAAGGGTTTGACGAGGTAGTCGTCGGCGCCCGCGTCCAGCCCGGTGACCCGGTCACCGACGGTGTCCCGCGCGGTGAGCATCAGCACCGGGACGGTCACCCCGGACGCGCGCAGCCGCCGGGCGGCCGTCAGCCCGTCCATCCGGGGCATCAGCACATCGAGGACGATCAGCTCGGGGGCCCAGCTCGCGGCCTTCTCCAGCGCGTCCAGACCGTCGACGGCGACCTCGGTCGTGTAGCCCTCGAAGACCAGACTGCGGCGCAGGGCTTCGCGGACGGCCGGCTCGTCGTCGACGATCAGGATGCGGGCGGGCTGATCGCCCTGGTCGGCGGGGGTCATGGGCCGGTTTCCTCACAGATGACGGTGGGGCGGTGCTCCCCGCCGGCGGGGCCGCTCCGCCCCGGACGGTGGCGGGCGTCGCTGCCAGCCTCGCACGGCGGGCGCCGCGGCGGTGGTCAGGAGTCGGCTCCGCCGTCCCGCAGGGTGTCGAGATCGGCCTTGAGGGTGTTGACCGGGATGGAGAAGCCGAGGCCGACGCTGCCCGCGGAGCCGCCGGAGGCGCGCTCCGAAGCCGATGAGTACATCGCCGAGTTGATGCCGATGACCTGGCCCTTCATATTGATCAGGGCACCGCCGGAGTTGCCGGGGTTGAGCGAGGCATCGGTCTGGATGGCCTTGTAGGACGTGGTGGAGGAGCCGACGTCGCCGTTGTACTGGCCGCCGTCGAACTCGAAGGGCCACCGGCCGCCGTCCCCTCCCCGGCCCCGGTCCTGGCCCTCCCCCGTGGAGACGGTGACCTTGCGGTCGAGCGCGGAGACGATGCCGCTGGTGACGGTGCCGGTCAGCCCCTCGGGCGAGCCGATGGCCACCACCTGGTCGCCCACCTGGACCTCGCTGGAGTCGCCGAGGGTGGCGGGCTTGAGCCCGTCGGCGTCCTTCACCTTGATCAGCGCGAGGTCCTTGCCGCTGTCGGTGCCGATGACCGACGCGCTCCTGGTGCTGCCGTCGCTGAAGGACACCTTGACCGAGTCCGCGCCGGAGATCACGTGGTTGTTGGTGATGATCTCGCCGTCCCGGGTGAGCACCACACCGGAGCCGGTGGACTTGCCGGCGGCCGAGGAAGCGCTGATCTCGACGATGCTCGGACTCACCGCCGCGGCCACCGCCGAGACCCCGCTGTCACTGCCGGAGCCGGTGTTGACGACCGGAGTGGAGACCTCGGCGGCGGGTTTGTCCGCGGCCTGGACGACCAGCGCCGACGCCCCGCCGCCGACCAGCGCGGAGGCCACCGCCACCGCCGCGATCAGCGCCAGGGAGCGCGGTGCGCGGCGCCGGGCGCGACGGCCGCCGGGCGGCGGACCGTCCGGGAGAGCGGCGGTGGTGCCCCCGCCGCCGTCCGCACCGCCCGCACCGCCCGGACCCGGCCACACGGTGGCCCCGGAGGGCGTGATGACCGGCTGCGCGGGCGGGTACGCGGGCGGCACCGGGTGGCCCGGCGTACCGCCGTAGGAGAAGGGCTGGGGCTCGTCGTCGCGGCTGTGGCGCGTGCTGTCCGTCATGGTTCGACGGTGTCGCGGCCGGATGAGAGCAGCGTGAGGAGCCGCTGAGAAGCCCGGCAGAAACCGGTATGCCCGGGATAAGGACGCCGGCCGCGGCGGTCACGGCCGCCCGGCCGCGGGCCCGTTCCGGCTCGGGGTCAGGCGCAGCCGCAGGAGCGCCGGATCACCAGCGCCGACGGGAACTGCTTGACCCGCTCCCGGCGCGAACCGCCCCGTACGCCGTCGTCCAGCACCAGGTCCACCGCGGCCCGCGCCATCGCCGGGCGGTCGGAACCGACCGTGGTCAGCGGCGGATCGGTGAGCCCCGCCTCCTTCACGTCGTCGAAGCCCGCGACCGCCAGCTCGCCGGGGACGTCGATACGCAGTTCGCGTGCCGCCCGCAGCACACCGAACGCCTGGTCGTCGGTGGCGCAGAAGAGCGCGGGGGGCCGGTCGGGGCCGGCCAGCAGGTCCAGGGCGACCCGGTAGGCGTCGTAGCGGTTGTACGGGGCGTGGAAGAGCCGTCCCTCGGTGGACCGTCCGGCCTCCTGCATGGCCCGGCGCCAGCCCTCGACGTGGTCGGTCACCGGGTCGCCGACGGTGGGCGTTATCTCGGTGCCGCCCAGACAGGCGACGTACGGGTGGCCGTGCTCCAGCAGATGGCGCACCGCGAGCTGGGCGCCGCCGACGTCGTCCAGCACCACGGCGACATCGTCGATGGCCTCGGGGCGCTCGTGGAGCAGCACCACCCGGGCGTCCCACGCCTCGATCTCGGCGGCGGCGTTCTCGCTGGGGCCCTGGCTGATCAGGATCAGCCCGGACACCCGCATCCCCAGGAAGGCGCGCAGATAGTGCACTTCGCGGTCGTCGAGGTAGTCCGAGTTGCCGACCAGGACCATCTTTCCGCGCTCGGCCGCCGCCTGCTCGACGGCGTGTGCCATCTCCGCGAAGAACGGCTGCCGGGCGTCCGGGACGATCAGCCCTATGAGGTCGGTACGGCGGCTCGCCATCGCCTGCGCGACGCGGTCCGGCCGGTAGCCGAGCTCCTTGATCGCGGCAAGCACCCGCTCGCGCGTGGCCGGGGCGACCGGCCTTGGTCCGTTATTGATGACGTAGCTGACGACCGCGGTCGAGGTCCCCGCCAGTCTTGCCACATCATCCCGCGTCACCTTGGCCACGCGCGGCAGTCTACGCGGGTCCAGCTAGGTATTGGCCGGTCGTGCGCCGGCCGCTTCGGCCGCGGTCCGCGCACCGCCCCCGGGGACCTCGCGGGCGGGCTTCGGCGCCGACGCCTTGGCCCTGGCCTCCTCGGCGGCGCGCTCGACCTTCTCGGGCACGACGAACCGGTAACCGACGTTCCGGACGGTCCCGATGAGGGACTCGTGCTCCGGCCCCAGCTTGGCCCGCAGCCGCCGGACGTGGACGTCGACGGTGCGGGTGCCTCCGAAGTAGTCGTAGCCCCAGACCTCCTGGAGCAGCTGGGCGCGGGTGAAGACGCGGCCGGGGTGCTGGGCCAGGTACTTCAGCAGCTCGAACTCCTTGAATGTGAGATCGAGCACACGCCCCTTGAGCTTGGCGCTGTAGGTGGCCTCGTCGACCGAGAGATCACCGTTGCGGATCTCCATCGGGCTGTCGTCGGTGGTGATCTGCTGACGGCCCATGGCCAGTCGCAGCCGGGCCTCCACCTCGGCCGGACCCGCGGTGTCCAGCAGAACGTCGTCGATGCCCCAGTCCGCGGTGACGGCGGCGAGTCCGCCCTCGGTCACCACCAGGACCAGCGGACAGCCGGGGCCGGTGGACCGCAGCAGCTGGCACAGGCTGCGCACCTGCGGCAGATCGCGGCGGCCGTCGATCAGGATGACGTCGGCGCCCGGGGTGTCCACCAGGGCCGGGCCCTCCGCCGGGGCGACCCGCACGTTGTGCAGCAGCAGGCCGAGGGCGGGGAGCACCTCCGTCGAGGGCTGGAGTGCGTTGGTCAGCAGCAGGAGGGAACTCATCGTCCACCACCCGCCTCGGTCGTGGTCCTGACATTGAGCACGCTTCGCTCGCCCATTACCTCGGTTCCTCCTCGGTCCCTTGCGAGAGGGGGCACCTCCCAGGCAGCGCCTGGGGGAGTCTGCGGCTACTTCTCCGGCTACTTCTTCGTGTCCGCGGTCCGCGCCCTCGAAGGCTTGTGCCCGCTCCTGCGCACACCGTGCCCCTGAAAGCACAAAAGGACCCGGGGGCAACGCTGCCCGGATCCTCTTCACAGCAGAATAACCCACATGACACCCGGAGGAGAGGCTCGATCTGCTCGCCGTTCCGTGCCGTCGGTCACTGCGCGCGATCACAGGGCCACCCTGCTGACGGCCGACGGGGTACCGATCGAGGCCCGTTACGAGCCGCCCCCGCCGGCCGCCGCGGCGGCCGGGGACGGCCTTGCGCTGGTGGTCGCGCACGGGTTCACCGGTGCGCTGGAGCGCCCGGCGCTGCGGCGGGTGGCGCGAGCGTTCGCCCAGCGTACGGCCGTGATCACGTTCTCCTTCCGAGGGCATGGACGGTCCGGTGGGCGGTCCACGGTGGGCGACCGGGAGGTACTGGACCTCGCCGAGGCGGTGCGCTGGGCCCGGCGGCTCGGCCATCGGCGGGTCGCCACGGTGGGCTTCTCGATGGGCGGCTCGGTGGTGCTCCGGCAGGCCGCGCTCCAGGGAGCGGACTTCGAAAATCAGCCGTCCGAGGGAACCGTGAGCGAGGAGCACGGGGGGCGCATGGGCGCGCGCGCCGATGCCGTGATCTCCGTGAGCGCCCCCGCCCGCTGGTACTACCGGGGAACCGCTCCGATGCGCCGGGTGCACTGGGCGATCACCCGCCCGGCCGGACGGCTGGTCTCCCGCTACGGGCTGGGCACCCGGATCGACGGCCGCGGCTGGGACCCCGAGCCGCTGCCGCCGGTGGCCGCGGTGCCGCTGATCGCACCGACCCCGCTGCTGCTGGTGCACGGTGACCGGGACCCGTACTTCCCGCTGGACCATCCACGGATGCTGGCGGGCGCGGCCGATCCGTCGTCCACAGAGCTGTGGATCGAGCCGGGCTTCGGCCACGCCGAGACGGCGGCGCCGGACGCCCTGCTGGAGCGGGTGACGGACTGGGCGCTGGCCCGCGCCTGAGCGGCACCGGGCCCCAGCGGTCCCCGGGACCGGCGCCGCGACCGTCCTACTCCGCCTCGACCGCCGCCTCCGCGAACTGCGCCGTGTACAGCCGGGCGTAGGCACCCTCGGCGGCCAGCAGCGCGTCATGGGTGCCCTGTTCCACGATCCGCCCGTTCTCCATCACCAGGATGACGTCGGCGTCGCGGATGGTGGACAGCCGGTGCGCGATCACGAAGCTGGTCCGGCCCGTCCGCAGTGAGGCCATCGCCCGCTGGATCAGCACCTCGGTGCGGGTGTCCACCGAACTGGTCGCCTCGTCCAGCACCAGGATCGACGGCTCGGAGAGGAACGCCCGGGCGATGGTGATCAGCTGCTTCTCACCGACGCTGACGTTGGAGCCCTCCTCGTCGATCACCGTGTCGTAGCCGTCGGGCAGGGTCCGCACGAAGCGGTCGACGTAGGTGGCCTTCGCGGCCGCCACGATCCGCTCGGAGCTCGCGCCCTCCGCGCCGTACGCGATGTTCTCCGCGATGGTGCCGCCGAACAGCCAGGTGTCCTGGAGCACCATGCCGATGTGGGAGCGCAGATCCTCCCGCGACATCGCGGCGATGTCCTCCCCGTCCAGGGTGATCCGTCCACCGCTGACCTCGTAGAACCGCATCAGCAGATTGACCAGGGTGGTCTTCCCGGCGCCGGTCGGCCCGACGATGGCCACGGTCTGGCCGGGCCGCACCGACAGCGTGAGGCCGTCGATCAGCGGCTTCTCCGGCTGGTAGCGGAAGGAGACCTCCTCGAACTCCACCTGGCCGCGCACGGCCTCCGGCCGCGGCGCGCCCTCGGGGTCCGGGCTCTGCTCCTCGGCGTCCAGCAGTTCGAAGACCCGCTCGGCCGACGCCACCCCGGACTGCACCAGATTGGCCATCGAGGCGACCTGGGTCAGCGGCTGGCTGAACTGCCGGGAGTACTGCACGAACGCCTGCACATCACCGATGGACAGCGCGCCACTGGCCACCCGCAGCCCGCCGACGACCGCGACCAGTACGTAGTTGAGGTTGCCGATGAACATCATCGCGGGCTGGATCAGCCCGGAGATGAACTGGGCCCGGAAGCCCGCCTCGTACAGCTTCTCGTTCTGCTCGCGGAACAGCTCCGCGGACTCCTTCTCCCGCCCGAAGACCTTCACCAGCGAATGGCCGGTGTACATCTCCTCGATATGGGCGTTGAGCGTGCCCGTGGTCTTCCACTGGCTGACGAACTGCGGCTGCGCCCGCTTGCCGATCTTGGTGGCGACCACCACCGACACCGGCACGGTCACCAGCGCCACCAGCGCCAGCAGCGGCGAGATCCAGAACATCATCGCCAGCACCCCGATGATCGTCAGCAGCGAGACCATGATCTGGCTCAGGGTCTGCTGGAACGTCTGCTGGATGTTGTCGATGTCGTTGGTGGCGCGGGAGAGCACCTCACCGCGCGGCTGGCGGTCGAAGTACGCCAACGGCAGCCGCGCCAGCTTGTGTTCGACGTCCTCGCGCAGCCGGAAGACCACCCGCTGGACCACCACCGTGGCCACCCGCGCCTGGACCAGGCCCAGCAGCGAGGCGAAGACGTAGATCGCCAGCACCCACAGCAGCACATCGCCGACCGCGCCGAAGTCGATGCCCCGGCCGGGGTGGACGTCCATGGAGGCGACCATGTCGGCCAGCGTGTCCTCGCCGTCCCGGCGCAGCCGCTCGACAGCCTGCTCCCTGGTGACGCCGTCCGGCAGCTCCCGCCCGATGATTCCCGCGAAGATCAGGTCGGTCGCCCTGCCGAGGATCAGCGGACCCAGCACCGACAGCGCGACGCTGACCGTGCACAGGGCCAGTACGACCAGCACGATCCCGCGCTCGGGGCGCAGTCTGCCCAGCAGCCGGCGGCCGGAGCCACGGAAGTCCATGGACCGCTCGGTGGGCTGGCCGCCCATGAAGCGGGCGGGCCCGGCGGCGGGAGCCGGGCCCCTGCGGGGCGCCGGGGTACTCATGGGCGGTCCTTCGGGGGCGCGGACGGGAACGACGGGCGGCGGGGGCGGCCGGGCGGCGGGCCGCTCATGCGGCCTCCTGCTCGGTGAGCTGGGAGAGCACGATCTCGCGGTAGGTCTCGTTGTCCGCCATCAGCTCGGTGTGGGTGCCGGTGCCCACGACCCGCCCCGCGTCGAGGACGACGATCTGGTCGGCGCCGCGGATGGTGGAGACCCGCTGGGCGACGATGACGACGGTGGCGTCCCGTGTCTCGTCCGTCAGCGCCGCCCGCAGCCGGGCGTCGGTGGCGTAGTCGAGCGCCGAGAAGGAGTCGTCGAAGAGGTAGACCGAGGGCCTGCGGACCAGGGCGCGGGCGATGGCCAGCCGCTGCCGCTGGCCGCCGGAGACATTGGAGCCGCCCTGGGCGATCGGGGCCTCGAGCCCGCCCTCCATGGCTGCCACGAAGTCCCGCGCCTGGGCGGTCTCCAGGGCCTGCCACAGCTCCTCGTCGGTGGCGTCCGGTTTGCCGTAGCGCAGGTTGGATCCGACGGTGCCGGAGAAGAGGTACGGCTTCTGCGGTACGAGCCCGATGGACTGCGACATGATCTCGGTGTCGAGGTCGCGGACGTCCACCCCGTCGATGTGGACGCTGCCGTCGGTGGCGTCGAACAGCCGGGGCACCAGCCCCAGCAGGGTGGACTTGCCACTGCCGGTCGAGCCGATCACGGCGGTGGTCCGGCCGGGCCGGGCGATCAGCGAGATCTCGCGGAGCACGGGCTCCTCGGCACCGGGGTAGCGGAACTCCACACCGCGCAGCTCCAGCAGACCCCGTCCGCCGCCGGTGGGCGCGGGCGGGACGGGCACCAGCGGCGGAACCACACTGGTCCGGGTGTCCAGCACCTCCTGGACGCGCTCGGCGCAGACCTCGGCGCGCGGCACCATCATGAACATGAAGGTGGCCATCATGACGGCC
The DNA here is from genome assembly GCF_056431485.1 of Streptomyces sp. NPDC045899. Classification (NCBI taxonomy): domain Bacteria; kingdom Bacillati; phylum Actinomycetota; class Actinomycetes; order Kitasatosporales; family Streptomycetaceae; genus Streptomyces; species Streptomyces sp. NPDC045899. Next base: position 55,554 of record NZ_JBWKKP010000028.1, on the reverse strand, counting down.
ATCAGGATCTGCATCAGATAGCTGATGAACGCGGTCAGCGCGCCGATCTGCATTCCGCCGCTGTCGATCCGGTGTCCGCCGAACCAGACCACGGCGACGCTGGAGACGTTCACCACCAGCATCACCGCGGGGAACATCAGCGCCATCAGCCGCCCGGCGCGCAGCGAGACGTCCATCAGCTCGCCGTTGGCCCCGGTGAAGCGGTCGCGCTCATGGCTGTCCCGGACGAAGGCGCGGATGACCCGGATCCCGGTGATCTGCTCGCGCAGCACCCGGTTGACGGTGTCGATGCGCTCCTGGACGCCGCGGAACAGCGGGCGCATCCGGCGGACGATCAGGGTGACGATGACACCGAGGACCGGGACGATCAGCAGCAGCAGTCCGGAGAGCGGGACGTCCTGGTTGAGGGCCATGATCACTCCGCCGACGCACATGATCGGCGCCGAGACCATCAGCGTGAAACCCATCAGGCACAGCATCTGCACCTGCTGGACGTCATTGGTGGTGCGGGTGATCAGCGAGGGCGCCCCGAAGTGGCCCATTTCACGGGAGGAGAAGGACTGCACCTGGTCGAAGACCGCGGCCCGGACGTCCCGGCCGAGCGCCATGGCGGTGCGGGCGCTGAAGTAGACGGCGCCGATGGCGCACACGATCTGCGCCAGCGTGACGGCGATCATGAAACCGCCGATGCGCAGGATGTAGCCGGTGTCCCCCTCCACCACCCCGCCGTCGATGATGTCGGCGTTGAGCGAGGGCAGATAGAGCGTGGCCAGCGTCTGCACCAGCTGCAACAGCACGATCAGCGCGATCGTTCGGGCGTGGGGCCTGAGATACCCCCGTATGAGTCGGACCAGCACACCGAAACAGTAAGCGAGGACACCGACAGCGGGCCTCTCATTTCCCTCGGACCGCCGGTGGTCCGGACCGGTGCCCGCACCCGTCATCATGGAGGCGGCAGTAGACGGGAAGGGATCGCGATGGCGATGAAGAACGCGCCCGCCGGCACCATCCGGTACTGGGCCGCGGCCCGCGCCGCGGCCGGTACGCAGGAGGAGCCGTACGCGGCGGCGACGCTGGCCGAGGCGCTCGACGCGGCCCGGCGGCGGCACACCGGGCGCCCGGAGTTCGCGCGGGTGCTGATGCGCTGTTCGTTCCTGGTCGACGGCACGCCCGTCGGCACCCGCGACCACACGACGATCCAACTGGCCGAGGGCGGCACGGTCGAGGTGCTCCCGCCGTTCGCAGGAGGGTGACCCCGAGGTCATGAGCAACCAGCCGCACGACCCGCAGCATCCGCAGAACCCGTACGAGCCGCATGGTCCGTACGGGTCCCCGGAGACGCCGTACGGGGGACAGCAGCCGCCCGCCGACCCCTACGGGAGCTGGGACCAGGGCGGGTACGACCAGGGCTACGGCCAGACGGGACAGCAGCCGCGGCAGGGTCAGGAGTACGGCGGTCACGCCCCGCACCCGGGCTACGGCACGCCGGACCAGCACCCCCGGCAGGGCCCGGCACAGGGCCACGGTCAGGCCGCGCACCAGCCGCAGCAGAACCCGGCCCACGGCGGGCAGGCTCACCCCCCGCACCCCGGCCAGTACACCCAGCCCGCCCCGCACCAGCAGTCCCCGGACCGGCAGGCCCAGCACGCCCCGCACCCGGGGTACGCCCCGCAGCAGGCGTACGGCCGGCAGCCCGGCGGCCCGTACGCGGACCCGTACGCCGCCGCGCCGCAGGGACACCAGCAGCAAGGCCACGCACCGCAGGGCCACGCGCAGTCGCAGGGCCACGCGCCGCAGGGACACCAGCAGCCGCAGGGACACCCCCAGCCACCGGCCCACCCGCAGCAGTCGTACTCCCCCGGCTGGGACCAACGGCACCAGCCGCAGCCCGCCGCCGCGTTCGCGGCGCACGGCCCCCAGGGCCCCGCGCCCGTCACCGCCGCCCCGGCGGCCATGGCGGGCCCCGCCGGACCGGAGCACCCCTCCGCGGCGGCGCCCGCCGCGCCCGAGGAGACGTCCCGGCCGCTCACGGCCGCCGAGAAGGCCCGTGCCGAGGGCCGTCCGCAGATCCTCCACCCCGGGCTGGTCCCGGCCGCCCTGACCTCCGCCATCGCCGCCGCCCTCGCGGGGGCCGCCCCACTGGGCCGCCCCGCGGTCGCCGTCGTGGTGGCGCTGCTCCAGGCGGTCACGGCGGCGGGCTGGTTCCGGCTGAACGGGATGTGGCCCGCCCGGCAGGGCATCGCGCTCGCCTTCGCGGGCGGGCTGGCCGCGACCGCCGGACTGCTCGCCACCGAGCGGACGCACGCCCCGACCGTGGTCATCGGCACGCTCGGGGTCTGGCTGCTGCTGGTGCTCGTACTCCAGCTGCGCAGCCACAGTTCACCGGACGAGCGGCTCTACGGGCTGACCGCCACCGTGGCCTCCACCGCCCTCGCCGTGATCGCGGCCGGGTACCTGGCCACGGCCGCCGAGTCCACCGACGCCGTGGTGATCGGCGCGGCCGGAGTGGCCGGGGCCGTGCTGGTCCGCGCGGTGCCGCTGCCGATCGCCGCCTCCGTGGTGGTGGCGCTGCTCGCCGCCGCGGGCGCGGGCGCCGGGGCCGGACAGCTCACCGGCACCGGCACCACGGACGCCGCGCTGCTGGGACTGGCGGCCGGGGCGTGCGCGCTGATCGGCCACCGGGTGGCGAGCTACGACTACCCGTCCCGTTTTGTCCATATGACCGCCGGGGTGGCGCTGCCGCTGGCCGCCGCCGCTCCCGTCGTCTATGTGATCGGCCGCGCACTGATCTGATCCCCGGCCCCCTGGCTCATCGCTCCGGTTAGGCTCACAACCTCAGGCGAGCGCCTGACCGAGAGCCAGGGGGACCCACCGCACATGCGCGCACTACGCATCACACTGATCGTCGCCGTGATACTCGGCGTTCTCTTCGTCGCCGCGGACCGCATCGCGGTGAGCATCGCCGAGTCCAAGGCCGCGGACAAGATCAAGACCTCGCAGGGGCTGACCGGCACCCCCGATGTCTCGATCAAGGGCTTCCCGTTCCTCACCCAGGTCGCGGGCAAGGAGCTGGACGAGGTCGACATCAGCATGGAGGGGCTGACCACGGACGCGGGCAACGGCCGCAGCGTGCGGGTCTCCGAACTCGATGCCCAGCTCCACACGGTGGGCATCTCGGGCGACTTCTCGTCCGCCACCGCCGACCGCGCCACCGGTACGGCCCACATCAGCTACGCGGACCTCTCGCGCGCGGCGGGTCCGGGGATCACGGTCGCCTACGACCCGTCCGGTACCAACCAAGTCAAGATCACCGGCAGTCTGCTGGGCTTCTCCCTCACCGCGCGCTCCACCATCACCGTGGTCGACGGCGACACCATCAAGCTGCACGCCGAGTCCGTCCCCGGAGGCTCCGTCCCGGGCTGGGAGGAGAAGGTCCGGGAGCGCACCGACATGGAGCGCCAGGTGGAGGGGCTGCCGCGGGGGATGCGGCTGGACACGGTGAAGACCGACAAGGACGGCATGGACATCTCGGTCACGGGGCAGAACGTCGAACTGGCGGGCTGAGCCCGGCGGACGAAGCGGTACCGGCCACCCCACGGGCCACCCCGGCACCCCCGGCCGGGGACCGTCCGCGGACCAGGTGATCCCATGCAGTGAGACGCCTCGTCCGCGACAGCGAGCGCGCGGGTCGCCGCGCGGCTCCGCGACCGCCCCCACGGGGCACTCCTCCACCCCGGTCCCGAATAGTGGACAATCACGTCTCACTATCCGACACGCCGGTGACACGCCCACCGGTCCGTCCCTACGATCGGACGCATGAAGCGACAGGCGGATCTCACGAAGCGGCGGGCAGTCGACCTGTGCCGCGTCGCCGCCATGCTCTGTCACGCCGTCTGAGACGAGGACGCGTGGCCGCCGACGAGATGCCCCCGGCCCGCCCCTCCTCGGCCCGTCAGCCGGATCTTCCCGCACTCCGCTCGTACGCTCGCAACCGAGCCCGCCTCGGGCCGTCCGAGCGTATGACCACCGCCGCAACTGCCCCGGAGGAGAGACACATGAGCCGCAGTGACGTCCTGGTGGACGCCGACTGGGTACAGGCCCGCATCGATGACCCCAAGACGGTCATCGTCGAGGTCGACGAGGACACCTCGGCCTACGACAAGAACCACATCACGAACGCCATCCGGATCGACTGGAAGCAGGACCTCCAGGACCCGGTGCGCCGTGACTTCGTCGACCAGGCCGGTTTCGAGAAGCTGCTGTCGGAGAAGGGCATCGCCAACGACGACACGGTCGTCCTCTACGGCGGCAACAACAACTGGTTCGCGTCCTACGCCTACTGGTACTTCAAGCTCTACGGCCACCAGGACGTGAAGCTGCTCGACGGCGGCCGCAAGAAGTGGGAGCTGGACTCCCGCGACCTGGTCGCCGAGGTCCCGGACCGCCCGGCCACCCAGTACAAGGCCAAGCCGCAGGACGCCTCGATCCGCGCGTTCCGCGATGACGTCGTCGCCGCCATCGGCTCGCTCAACCTGGTGGACGTCCGCTCCCCCGACGAGTTCTCCGGCAAGCTGCTCGCCCCGGCCCACCTCCCGCAGGAGCAGTCGCAGCGTCCGGGCCACGTCCCGAGCGCGCGCAACATCCCGTGGTCGAAGTCGGCCAACGACGACGGCACCTTCAAGTCCGACGCGGAGCTCAAGGAGCTCTACGAGGGCGAGGGCGTGGACCTGTCCAAGGACACCATCGCCTACTGCCGCATCGGCGAGCGCTCCGCCCACACCTGGTTCGTCCTGCACGAGCTGCTCGGCCAGTCCAACGTCAAGAACTACGACGGTTCCTGGACCGAGTACGGCTCCCTCGTCGGCGTGCCGATCGAGCTCGGCGCCAACAGCTGACCCCCTCACCCCCGACGTAAGGACAGACATCCATGTGTGGAGCCCAGGCCGGCGGTCCCGACGCCTCGACGATCAAGCCCGGTGAGACCACGATCCAGGGGTCGGTGACCCGTGACGGCGAGCCGGTGACCGGCTACGTCCGCCTCCTGGACAGCACCGGCGAGTTCACCGCCGAGGTCCCCACCTCCGCGACCGGACAGTTCCGCTTCTACGCCGCCGAGGGCACCTGGACGCTGCGCGCCCTGGTCCCCGGCGCCACCGCGGACCGCACGGTCGTCGCCCAGAAGGGCGGTCTGGCGGAGGTCGCCATCACCGTCTGACGCCCCACCGCGCGTCATACGCACGGCGGGAGGGCCGTACCCCGGGGTTGGACGCCTCGGCGGGGTACGGCCCTCCCGTCCGTCGTGCCGGGCCCCGCGGGCGCGGTCCAGGAGCTGCCCCCGCCGCACCCCCGGACGTATCCTGGGACCATGTACGCGCGACGCCGCCACGCATATTTCTTCCTGATGGGCGCGTGTCTGACGCTCTTCATCTCGGCGTGGGCCTTCGTGCGCCTGTGGTCGGTTCCGGCGGCCGTCGTGATGTGCATCGTCGCCATGGTGATCCCCCCGTTCGCGGCCATCGTCGCCAACCGCCGGGGACCCGACGACCACTGGTGGGACGAGTCGGGGGACGAGGAGTCCGACCGGTGGTGGCGGGAGCTGGACGAGCACAACCACCGCCACTGACCCGGGCCCCGCTCCGCCCCGAGGAGCTCCGTGCCCGCCCGTCCCGTCAGTAGACGAGCGCCTGCACGCCCTCGGGCATGATCTCGCTCACGAAGACCTGGGAGCCCGCGATCCGCGCCCCCTCGATCAGGTCCTTCTCCTCGATGTCCCGGCGGGCCGCGCACTGCGTGCACACCGTGAGGGTGCCGCCGCCCGCGAGAACCCCCTCGATCAGCTCCGGCAGCGGCGCCGCGTGCGGCAGCTCGAACTCCGCCGCCCGCCCCGGCAGCGCGAACCACGCGGACTCACCGGTCAGCCACAGCGAGACCTCCACCCCGCTCGCCACGGCCACCGCCGCCACCGTGAACGCCTGGGAGCACCGCTCGGGCGCGTCCGCGCCCGCCGTCACCTTGATCACCAGCTTCTTCGCCATACGGCAAGCCTAGGCTCGGGGCCTCGCGACGCCCGCCGCCGGACCGCCGACTAGACTCGGCTCCGGTCCGTCATCCGTTCCGCCGTCCCTCCGCCGCCCGCGGAGCCGGGGGACACACGCCGTTCGAGGAGCGCGCCCGTGCTTGAGGCAGTCTTCACCACGCTGATGATCCTGGTCGCCGTCGCCACCCTTGGCTTCTGCGCACTCACCTGGAAGAAGCTGTTCCAGGGCCAGCGCTGATCCGCGCTCCCCGCACCACCGTCACCGACCGCCCTCGAAAGATCGCCTGAGCCCATGATCGAGATTCCGTCCGACCTCCACCCCGACCTGGTGCCGCTCGTCTTCCTCCTGGGCAACTGGGAAGGCGCCGGTGTCTCGGACTTCCCGGGCGCCGAGAAGTGCAACTTCGGCCAGGAGGCGACCTTCACCCACGACGGGCGCGACTTCATCGAGTACGTCTCGCACACCTGGGTGCTGGACTCCGAGGGCAAGAAGGTCCGCCCGCTGGAGTCCGAGTCCGGCTACTGGCGGATCGACAAGGACCGCAAGGTCGAGGTCGTGATGTGCCGCGACCAGGGCATCGTCGAGGTCTGGTACGGCGAGCTGGCGGACGGCAAGCCGCAGATCGACCTGGCCACCGACGCCGTGGCGCGCACCGCCGCCGCCGGGCCCTACGCGGGCGGCAAGCGGCTCTACGGCTACGTCAACAGCGATCTGATGTGGGTGGGCGAGAAGGCCACCCCCGAGGTCGAGCTGCGGCCGTACATGTCGGCGCACCTGAAGAAGGTCGTCGACCCGCGCGAGTGGGCCAAGGACCTCAAGGACCTGCCCGACGACGGGATCGCCTTCTTCCGCTGAGCCTCCACCGGGCCCCGCCTACACTGGGCTCGTGGCGACCACCGACTGGAAGACCGATCTGCGGGAGCGCGGCTACCGGCTCACCCCGCAGCGTCAGCTCGTGCTGGAAGCAGTCGATCACCTGGAGCACGCCACTCCGGACGACATCCTCACCGAGGTGCGCCGTACGGCGAGCGGCGTCAACATCTCCACGGTCTACCGCACGCTGGAGCTGCTGGAGGAGCTGGGCCTGGTCAGCCATGCCCATCTGGGCCATGGCGCCCCCACGTACCACCTCGCCGACCGGCACCACCACATCCACATGGTGTGCCGGGACTGCACGGATGTGATCGAGGCCGATGTGTCGGTGGCCGAGGCGTTCACCCGGCGGCTGCGGAGCGACTTCGGCTTCGACACCGATATGAAGCACTTCGCGATCTTCGGCCGGTGCGCCGACTGCACCGCCAAGCAGAGCCCCGGGCCGGGCTCCGGCGACTCCGCCGAGGGCCGAGTGGCCAAGTCGTAGGCTGAGCGCATGAAGAGCCCTTTGCTGTCGCTGCCCGGCGCCGTCCCCGGCGAGGGCCCCGACGAAGGCGTCGCCGCCCACTACGGCGACCTGTTCCGCGAGCAGCGCACGCTCGCCGACGGATCCGGTTTCGTGGACCTCTCGCACCGCGGGGTGGTCACGGTCACCGGCTCCGACCGGCTGAGCTGGCTGCACCTGCTGCTCACCCAGCACGTCCAGGAACTCCCGGCGGGCCAGGCCACCGAAGCCCTGATCCTCTCCGCGCACGGCCATATCGAGCACGCGCTCTATCTCGTCGACGACGGTGAGACCACCTGGGCCCATGTGGAGCCCGGGAGCCAGGGCGATCTGATCACCTACCTGGAGAGCATGAAGTTCTTCTACCGGGTCGAGATCGCCGACCGCACCGCCGCGTACGCGGTGGTCCACCTCCCGGCCGGGAGCATCACCGAGGCCCCCGAGGACACCGTGGTCCGGGAGACCGCCCACGGCCGTGATCTGTTCCTGCCGCGGGAGCGGCTGGAGTCCTTCGCGGCGGCCGCCGGTCCGCCGGCCGGCGCGCTGGCCTACGAGGCGCTGCGCGTGGAGGCGCGGCGGCCGCGGCTGGGGCTGGAGACCGATCACCGCACCATCCCGCACGAGCTGGGCTGGATCGGCACCGCGGTGCACCTGCAGAAGGGCTGCTACCGCGGCCAGGAGACGGTGGCCCGGGTGCACAACCTCGGCAAACCGCCGCGGCGGCTGGTCTTCCTCCACCTCGACGGCAGCGAGGTCAAGCTGCCCGGCCACGGTGCGCCGATACGTCTGGCCGCCGACGGCGAGGAGGGGCGTCAGCTGGGCTTCGTCACCACCTCGGCCCGCCACCACGAACTGGGGCCGATCGCGCTGGCGCTGGTGAAGCGGAACGTTCCGGTGGATGCGGAGCTGCTGGCGGATACGACGGCGGCGGCGCAGGAAGTGGTGGTCGAACCGTAGCCGTTCCGCGGGGCGCGGTGGGGCTGACGCGGTAGGGATCGTTCTCTGTCCGCGGGTGCGTCGTGGTTGCTCGCGCAGTTCCCCGCGCCCCTGACGGGGCGCGGGTGCGCGTCAGAGGACGTCGCTTGCGGTGTCCGCCAGCCGGCTGCGGGCGGCACGGGCCGCGGGCAGGGCCGCCGCGGCCATCGCTCCGGCCACCGCTCCGGCGCCGATCAGCAGCAGCACCCCCAGCGGCGGCGCCTCCGCGATGCCCGCGCCCATCCCGCTGCTGCGGCCCTGGAGGTCGATCATCCAACCGGAGGCGAACGTCCCGATCACCGTCCCGGCCACCGCCGCGGCCAGTGCGGTGAAGCCGGTCCCGGCCACGATCACCGCCGCGATCTGGCGCGGGGTCAGCCCGATCGCCCGGAGCGCGAGCAGATCGCGGCGGCGGTCGCGCACCGCGGCGCCGATCGTCGTCGACAGCTCGGCCAGACCTATGAGGCCGAGCACCGCGATCAGGCCGAGGCTCACTCCGCGCACGGCGGAGAGCCGGTCGGCCGGGTTGGGGATTTCCCGCACCTCCAGACGGCCGTGCGAGGTGTCCGCCAGGGAGGCGCTGACCGCCTCGGGGCTGGCCCCGGGGCGCAGCGCCAGGTGGTAGAAGTCCGGCTCCAGCTTCGGATCGCGTTCGCGGAGGGTGTCGACCGAGGTGGAGATCACCCGGCCGCCCTGTTCGGGCTCTATGCTCCGCCCGACGATATGGAGCACCTGGGGGCTTCCGCCGACCGTCATCCGGACCCAGTCGCCGACCCTGACGTCGAGCAGGTCCAGCAGTCCCTGTCCGGCCACCGCCTCGTCCTCGCCGTGGGCGGGACGGCCCTCGGCGACGGAGAACGGGTAGGGGCGGCGGTCGGTGCCCAGCCCCTGGAGGGTGATCGTGCCGGTCTGGCCGGGGACCAGTGCCTCGGTCTCGGTACCCGGGTAGACGGCGGTGACCTCGGGGTCCTTGCTGAGGAGGGCACGGATCCGGGCGTCGGACAGCCCTTCGCCCCGGGCGGTGAGCGGGGCGGCAAGACCGATCTTCTCGGGATGGCTCTCGAACCGGTCCAAGGTGGTCCAGGTGCCCACGGCGACCGTGATCAGCAGCAGCGGCAGCGCGAGCCGTCCGACGGACGCGAGCGCGCGCACCGGACGCTGGAACGCGCCGCGCCAGCCGAGCACCAATGCGGGCGGCAGCCGCATACCCAGGGCCCGGCGGGTGGTGCCGGACATCCGGCGGCCGGGGTCGATGGCGGCGCGGGCGACCGGCACCGGCGGCACCCGGCCCGCGCGCCAGGCGGCCAGGCAGGTGGCCGCGGCGATGAAGACGACGGCGCCGCCCATGACGGCGAACGGAGCCCAGCGGTGCTCCGGGAGCGCCTGCCACAGCGCCACCGCCTCGCCGATGCGGCCGGGCAGATGCGGCCCCAGCACCTCGGCGAGGACCGCGCCGCAGACCACACCGAGCAACGCCAGCCCCAGGTGCTGGACGAGGAACATCCGGACCACCTGGCCGGGGGCGAAGCCGATCGCCTTGAGCACCGAGATGTCCCGCAGATGACCGCGGACCCGGGTGGTGATCGCACCGCCCACCGCCAGCGCGGCGGCCAGCAGCGCGCCCAGTCCGAAGAGGCCGAGCAGCTGGCCCACCAGCCGGTCGTCGCCCACCGCCTCGGCACGGGCCCGCTGCCACAGCGAGACCCCGGTGACCTCCTCGGCGCCGAGTTCGGTGACCACCCGCTGCACCGCGAAATCGGTGTCCGTCGGATCCTGCAACCGCAGTCCGATGGCCTGGCCGAGGTGGTCCGGCCGAGTCTCGACGGAGCTGAGGGCGGCGGGCAGCACCCAGCCCACGCCGGGGGTCTCACCGGGGTCGTAGCGCGGTTCGGCGGACTCCGCGACCCCCGCGACCCGCAGCGTACGGGCCTTGCCGCCGGGGGCACGGACGGTGAGCGCGTCACCGGGCTCGGCCCACAGGGCGCGGGCGACCGAGCTCTCCAGCACGATGCCGTTCCGTGCGTCCGAGGAGAGCCAGCGGCCGCCGGTGATCAGCGGACGGGCGGTGTCCGGCTCCTCGGGCCCGGCGGCGCGCAGCTCCAGCGAGGCGCGGGCACCGCCGTGTTCGAGGGTGGCGCGGGCGGTACGGAAGGGCCCGGACGCGGCCTCGACCCCGTCGAGACCGGCCAGTGAACCGGCGTCGGCGGTGGCCCGGGTGTGGATCCACACATGGGCGCCGGAGGACTGGGTGAACACCCGCTGCCAGGGGTTGGCGGCATAGGCGAAGAAGGCGCTCGCCAGCAGCAGCGAGACGATGATCCCGGCGGTGGCGAGCACGGTGAACAGGGCCGCGCCGCGGTGTGCCCGCAGATCGGCGTGTGCCCAGCGCAGGGTGGCCCGCACCCCGGTCAGCCCTTCAGCTCGAGGACGTCGGCCACCCCGCCGCCGCGGCGTCCGCCGCCGCCCTGGAGCGCCACGTCGTCGACGACCTGGCCGTCGAAGAAGCTGATCACGCGGTCCGCGGCACTGGCCATCCGGGCGTCATGGGTGACCAGCACGATCGTCTGGCCGCGCTGGTGGAAGCGGGACAGCAGCCGCAGCACCTCGCGGGTGCCCTTGCTGTCGAGGCTGCCCGCGGGCTCGTCGGCGAGCAGCACGCTCGGGGTGTTGACCAGGGCCCGGGCCAGGGCGACCCGCTGCTGCTCACCGCCGGACAGCTCGGCGGGCATGCTCTGCTCCTTGCCCGCCAGGCCCAGCTCGGCGAGCAGCTCCTCCCGGCCCGCCCTGGCCTGCCGCGGGGTGGACCCGGCCAGCAGCGCGGGCAGCTCCACGTTGTCGGCGACGGTGAGGTTGGAGACCAGGTTGAAGAACTGGAAGACGATGCCGATCTTCTTGCGGCGCAGCACCGCCCAGCGGGCCTCGCTGTAGGAGTCGACCTGCTTCCCGTCCAGCCAGAGCGAGCCGCCGTCGGGGCGGTCGAGGCCGCCGAGCAGGTGGAGCAGGGTGGACTTGCCCGCTCCGGAGGGTCCGGTGACCGCGACGAACTCACCGCGCTCGACATGGAGGTCGACCCCGCGGACCGCCTCGACGGGCGCGGCGCCCTCGGTGCGGTAGGTCTTGACCAGGCCCTCGGCCCGCACGATCGAGTCCGCGGACGGCCCGGCCGCGCGCGGGGACTCCTCGCGGCTCGACTGCTCGCGGCTCATCTCTGCTCCTCCTCCAGGTCCTCCTGGCAGCGCTCCAGCCAGTCGAGGTCGGCCTGGAGGTGCAGCATGGCTCCTTCTATGAGCAGCTGGGGGATCCTGTTCTCCCGCTCCTCGGCCGCGGCCAGTCTGGACAGGTCGCGCATGGCATTCAGATAGTGCCGGCGCTGCTTGTTGATCAGGCCGATCTGGTCGACGTCCCCGGTCTGGGGGGCGAGGGCGAGCTTCATGAAGAACTCGTCCCGTACCCGCGGCTCATCCGTCGGCTCCTCGAACCATAGGGCCAACGCTTCGCGTCCGGCGTCGGTGAGCCGGTAGATGCGCTTGTTGGGCCGGGTCGACTGGGCAACATCCTCGCCCTCGATCAGACCGGACTTCTGGAGCCGGTTGAGAGTGACGTAGATTTGTCCGATGTTGGGCTGAGGGTACGCCGAGCCCAGGAGCTTCTCAAGGGCCTGCTTGAGCTCATAGCCGTGGGCCGGTCCGCGCGAGAGTAGCGCCAGCAGAGGGAGCCGCACCCCTGCCCTCCTCAGCCGTGCCGTACATGTCCGTTAGGGACCATTTCCGACTGTGTGCCGGATCGCCCTTGTATCTTCCTGCAACGTCTAGTATCCCGCATGCCTAACAGGTATACAGGTGGCCGGATACCGGTCTCCGGATCCGACCGGTTACGCGCGCGTAAGGAGGGACCGATGCGGTGGACACACGCCGCCGGCAGAACCCTCCTCGTCACCGCCCTGCTGGTGGCCGGACAGGCGGGCGCGCGGGGCCCCGGCGGAGCGCCGACCGCCGCCGACGGGGGCGGTCGCGGACCGATCACCCTGGTCACCGGCGGTGATCTCACCAGCTATCTGCGCGGTGTGCTGGACGGCTGGAACCGCAAGCACCCGGCGGAGAAGGTCACGCTGATCGAGCTGCCGGACGCCGCCGACGAGGTCCGTGCCCAGATGGTCAGCGGGCTGCGCTCCGGGAGCGACCGCTTCGATGTACTCAACATCGACGTGGCGTGGACCTCGGAGTTCGCCGCGGCGGGCTGGATCTCCCCGCTGAACGCCGACCGCTTCCCGCTGGACCGCTTCCTGCCCCCGGTGGTGGACACCGCCACCTTCGGCGGGCGGCTGCGCGCGGTGCCGTACGTGACCAACGCGGCACTGCTCTACTACCGCAAGGACGTGCTCGCCCAGGAGCACGAGAAGCCGCCCCGGACCTGGGCCGAGCTCGAACGCCTGGCCAAGACCGCCGCCCCGGCCCACGGGCTGGACGGCTACGCGGGCCAGTTCCTGCCGTACGAGGGGCTGACCACCAATGTCACCGAGGCGGTGCAGTCGGCGGGCGGCACGATCCTCGGCGACGAGGGAGCCAAGGTCACCGTGGACTCCGCGGCCACCAGACGGGCGCTGGACTTCCTGACCGGCGGGGTGCGGGACGGCTGGATACCCGAGGAGGCCCTCCGGTACAAGGAGGAGGAGTCGCGGCGGGCGTTCCAGAACGGCCGGCTGCTGTTCCTGCGCAACTGGCCCTATGTGTACTCGCTGGCCAACGCCCCGTCCTCGCCCGTCGCCGGGAAGGTCGGCGCGGTCCCGCTGCCGGGCCCGGACGGCCCCGGCTCCGGCGTCCTGGGCGGCTCCAACCTCGCCGTCAACGCGCAATCCCGGCACCAGAAGTCGGCCACCGATCTGATCGCCTATCTGACCAGCGAGGCGGTCCAGCGCCGGGTCCTCACCGAGGGGGCGCTGCCGCCGGTGTGGGCCGATCTCTACAGCGATCCCGCGCTGGTGCGGAAGTACCCGTACCTGCCGACGCTCCGCAAGGGTGTGCTCGCGGCCAAACCGCGCCCCAAGAGCCCCCGCTACGACCAGGTGAGCCTGACCGTGCAGGCCGTGGTGCACGACGCGCTGGCGCAGCGGCAGTCCACCGAGCGGACGGTCACCCGGCTGCGGCGCGAGCTCGGCGACGTCGTCCGCACGGACTGACCTTCCGGACCCTTCTGCCCGTCGGCGGGACCCTTATCTACCTACCTGTTAAGTAGCTCAGGCACGCTCTGGCGATGGATAAAACAACGCAAACCTGGACACTACTTCGCTACTTCTGTGATTTTCGTTGACACCCGTTCGCAACGCTTACTTAACATGCATGCATAACAGCCGACGATGGCGTGCGGCGCACGCCCGCTGAGAACGGGTAAACGGCACGATGCTCACAGCCACGGCCGCGAACGGCCCCTCACCGTCCCCTGCGGACCTCGCGCAGCGGCACTGGTGGCGCGACGCGGTGATCTACCAGGTCTACATCCGCAGCTTCCTGGACAGCACCGGTGACGGCATAGGCGATCTGGCGGGAGTCCGCGCCGGACTGCCCTACCTCAAGAAACTGGGCGTGGACGGGATCTGGCTGAGCCCGTTCTATCCCTCGCCCCAGCACGACCACGGCTATGACGTCGCCGACTACCGCGAGGTGGACCCGGTCTACGGCGACCTCGCCGAGTTCGACAGCGTCGTGGCCGACGCCCACCGGCTGGGCATGAAGATCCTGGTCGACATCGTCCCCAACCACTGCTCCAGCGAGCACCCCTGGTTCCGGGCCGCGCTGGCGGGCGCCCCCGGCGGCCCGGAGCGGGAGTACTTCCACTTCGCCGACGGCCGCGGGGAGAACGGCGAACTGCCGCCCAACAACTGGCGCGCGATGTTCGGCGGCCCCGCCTGGTCCCGGGTCCGGGAGGCCGACGGCAGCGAGGGCCAGTGGTACCTCCACCTGTTCACCCCCGAGCAGCCCGACCTCAACTGGCGCAACCCGGCGGTCGGCGAGTACTTCCTCGACGTCCTGCGGTTCTGGCTGGACCGCGGTGTCGACGGCTTCCGCATCGATGTGGCCGCGGGCCTCTTCCGTCACCCCGAGCTCCCCGACTCCCCCGACCCGGAGGCCGATGAGCGCACCCGCGACTCGGTCAACCCGCTCGCCTGGAACCAGCCCGAGGTGCACCAGGTGTGGCGGGACTGGCGCGCACTGTGCGACGAGTACGCGGAAGCCGACGGCACCGACCGGCTGCTGGTCGGCGAGGTGTCGGTGCCCACCGCCCGGGAGCACGCCGCCTACGTCCGCCCCGACGAGCTGCACCAGGCGTTCTTCTTCCACCTGCTCAGCGCCCGCTGGGACGTGGACGCCTTCCGGAACACCATCACCGAGGCGCTGCGCGACATCGCCGGGACCGGCTCCACCGTCACCTGGGTGCTCAACAACCACGACCAGGTCAGGACCGTGACCCGGTACGCCTCCGGTCCGGCCGGTGAGGGCGACATCAGCACCGACCACGGCCCCGCGCGGGCCCGCGCCGCCGCCCTGCTGATGCTGGCGCTGCCCGGTGCCGCCTACGTCTACCAGGGTGAGGAACTGGGCCTGCCCGAGGTGCTGGACCTGCCCGACGAGGTGCTCACCGACCCGATCTTCCGCCGCACCGGCAGCCGTCGGCACGTCCGGGACGGCTGCCGGGTGCCGCTGCCCTGGTCCGGGCTGGCCTCCCCGTTCGGCTTCACCCCCGCCGAGGGCGGCGCCCGGCCGTGGCTGCCGCAGCCCGAGTGGTTCGCCGAGCACGCCACCGACCGGGCGCTGGCCGACACCCGTTCCTTCTGGCACCTCTACCGCGACGGCCTGCACCTGCGCCGCAGCCTCCCCCAGCTCGGCGAGGGCGGACTGCGCTGGCTGGAGACCCCGCCCGAGGTGCTCGCCTTCGTCCGGGGCGACGGCCTGGTGTGCGCCGTGAACTTCGGCACCGAACCGGCTCCCGCCCCGGTCTCCGGACCTCCCCTGCTGGCCAGCGGCGACTGCCCGGCCGGCATCCTCCCCGGTTCCACCGCCGCCTGGTGGATCAGCGACATCGACCCCCGATGACCTCCCGCGAAAGGACTTTCCCGATGAGACGCATAATGACCGCGACCGCCACCGTCCTCGGCCTGGCGCTGACCGCGACCGCCTGTGGTGGCGGCGACGACGACTCCGCCAAGGGCGAGCAGAAGCTCAAGGGCCAGACCGTGAACGTGGCGGGGGTCTGGACCGGTGTGGAGATGAAGAACTTCAAGAAGGTGCTGGACGCCTTCTCGGAGAAGACCGGCGCCAAGACCAACTTCGTGCCCACCGGTGACAACGTCTCCACCGTCATCGGCAGCAAGATCGAGGGCGGTAAGGCCCCCGACGTGGTGATGGTGCCGCAGGTCGGCGTGCTCAAGCAGTTCGCCAAGAAGGGCTGGCTCACCCCGCTGTCGAAGAAGGTCGGCGAGAAGGCCGGGGCCACCTTCGCCACCGTGTGGAAGAAGTACGGCACCGTCGACAACACGTACTACGGCCTGTACTTCAAGGCGACCCACAAGTCCACGGTCTGGTACACCCCCCAGTCGTTCGAGCAGGCCGGGGTGCAGCCGCCGAAGAGCTACGACGAGATGCTCAAGACGGCCAAGACCGTCTCCGACTCCGGGACGCCCGCCTTCTCCGTCGGCGGCGAGGACGGCTGGACCCTCACCGACTGGTTCGAGAACATCTACCTCTCGCAGGCCGGTCCGGAGATGTACGACAAGCTGGCCTCCCACAGCATCCCGTGGACCGACCCCAGCGTGGTCAAGGCACTGACCACCCTGGGCAAGCTGTTCGGCGACAAGAACCTGGTCGCCGGGGGCAGCGCCGAGGCGCTGCGCACCGACTTCCCCGAGTCGGTGGAGAACGTCTTCGGCAGCGAGCCCAAGGCGGGCATGGTCTACGAGGGCGACTTCGTGGGCGGTCTGATCTCCGGCCAGTTCCACAAGAAGCTCGGCGAGGAAGCCCGGTTCTTCCCCTTCCCCGCGGTGGACGGCAAGAAGGCCCCGGTGGTCAGCGGCGGTGACGCGGCCGTGGTGCTCAAGGCGGGCAAGAACCAGAAGGCCGCCATGGCGTTCCTGGAGTACCTGGCGAGCCCCGAGGCCGCCGCGGTGTGGGCCGAGGCGGGCGGATTCGTCTCCCCCAACACCAACCTCAAGCCCACCGCGTACAAGGACGAGACCACCCGCGCGATCGCCGAGTCGCTGGTCGACGCCGGGGACAGCGTCCGGTTCGACATGTCGGACCAGGCCCCGGCCGCCTTCGGCGGGACCGTGGGCACCGGTGAGTGGAAGATCCTCCAGGACTTCCTGAAGAGCCCGTCGGACGCGAAGGGCACCGCGCGCAAGCTCGAGGCCGCCGCGGCCAAGGCGTACAAGGACTGAGTGCCCGTCATGTCTGCCACTGTCCGCAAGGTGCTGCCCGCGAACGCGGGCAGCACCCCGTCCGGGCCCACGCCCCGGAGCCGCGCGGCCCGCCGCAGGAAGCTGATCTCGCTGGGCTTCCTGCTGCCCGCGCTGCTCCTGCTGGGCTCCCTGGTCGCCTATCCCATCCTGTTCTCGGTCGGGCGCAGCTTCTTCGACGCCTCGGGCGACACCTTCGTCGGTGCCGACAACTACACCGAGATGTTCCAGGACCCGGCGACGACGAAGGCGATCCGCAACAGCGCGATCTGGGTCATCGTGGCCCCGGTCCTGCTCACCGGGCTCGGTCTGATCCTCGCGGTGCTCTCCGAGAAGATCCGCTGGGCGACCGCCTTCAAGCTGCTGATGTTCATGCCGATGGCGATCTCCTTCCTCGCCGCGGGCATCATCTTCCGCGTCGCCTACGAGGCGGACCCCGACCGCGGTGTGCTCAACGCGATGACCGTCGGCGTCCACGACGCCTTCTCCGGGGACACCGAGGGCTATCCGACGGCCCACCCCCAGAACCCGCGGACGATCCCGGCGCAGAAGGACGGTTCGTACCGCACGGCGAAGGCCGTCTCCCCCGGTGACACGGCCAACCTCGGTCTGGTCGGCGTACCGCCCAAGGACATTCCCAAGGCGGCCAAGCCCGCCGCCGCGGCGTCCTCGGCCCCCGCGGCCAAGGGCGAACTGCGCGGTGTGGTCTTCATCGACTTCACCCTCGGCGGCGGTGGCAAGCCGGGCCGCGTCGACCCCACCGAACGCGGACTGCCGGGGCTCGCCGTGGAGGCGGTGAAGGGCGGCGAGGTCGTCGCCACCGCCACCACCGGGAACGACGGTACGTACCGCTTCGAGGACCTGCCGTCCGGCGACTACCACCTGCAGCTGCCCCAGAAGGACTTCGCCGAGGCGTACCAGGGGATCTCCTGGCTGGGCCCCTCGCTGATCACCCCAGCGATCATCGGCGCCTATCTGTGGATCTGGACCGGCTTCTCGATGGTGCTCATCGGCGCGGGGCTCGCCTCGCTGCCGCGTGACGCCCTGGAGGCGGCCCGGATGGACGGCGCCAATGAGTGGCAGATCTTCCGGAAGATCACCGTCCCGCTGCTCAGCCCGGTGCTGGGCGTGGTCTTCGTAACCACGGTGATCAATGTGATGAAGGTCTTCGACCTCGTCTACATCATCGCGCCGGGGCCGGTGCAGCAGGACGCGAGCGTACTGGCCACACGGATGTGGCTGGTCTCCTTCGGCGGCGGCAACAACCAGGGTCTCGGCAGCGCGCTCGGCGTTCTGCTGCTGCTGCTGGTGGTCCCCGCCATGGCCCTCAACATCCGTCGCTTCCGCAGGAGCCAGTCATGACCCTCTCCGACACCGCCGGGCGGGAACCCGGCGCGTCCGCGGCCGCCCCGGCCACGGCGACGCCCGCGAAGACGTCCCCCGCTCCCCACCGGGCCGGGCGGGGGCCGGCCGCCTGGCTGGCCAAGAAGCTCAGCAACGGACTCATCCAGGCGTTCCTGCTGCTGATCGGGCTGATCTGGCTCACCCCGGCGGCCGGGCTCTTCATGTCCTCGCTGCGTTCGGAGGAGGACAACTCCACCTCCGGCTGGTGGAAGGCGTTCACCAGCCCCGGTTCGCTCTCCTTCGACAACTACCAGGAACTGCTGAAGCAGTCCGACATGGTCCAGGCGTTCTGGAACACGGTGGCGATCTCCGTCCCCGCCACCGTGCTGGTCGTGGTGATCGCCGCGCTGGCCGGATACGCCTTCGCCTGGCTGGACTTCCCCGGCCGGGACTGGGTCTTCCTGGTGGTCGTGGCGATGCTGGTGGTGCCGGTGCAGATCGGACTGCTGCCGGTGTCCAAGCTGTTCGGCTCACTCGGGCTGTTCGGCACGATCCCCGGTGTGGTGCTCTTCCACGTCGCCTACGGACTGCCGTTCGCCATCTTCCTGCTCCGCAACTACTTCGCGGAGATTCCCCGGGAGATGCTGGAGGCGGCCCGGATGGACGGCGGCACCGAGTGGCGGATCTTCACCCGGCTGGTGCTGCCGCTGGGCCGCCCGGCCATCGCCAGTCTGACCATCTTCCAGTTCCTGTGGGTCTGGAACGACATGCTGGTCTCGCTGATCTTCGCCGACAACGAGTCGCAGCCGCTGACCGTGGCGCTGCAGACCCAGACCCGGCAGTTCGGCAGCAACATCGGGGTGCTGGCGCCGGGCGCCTTCCTCTCCCTGATCGTGCCGCTGGTGGTGTTCTTCGCCTTCCAGAAGCACTTCGTCCAGGGCGTCATGGCGGGGTCGGTGAAGTAGCTCAGACCTCGACGATCACCGTGAACGGGCCGTCGTTCGTGAGCGTGACCTTCATGTCCGCTCCGAACCGGCCCGTTTCCACCGTCGCGCCCAGCTCCCGCAGCCGCGCCACGACCTCGTCCACCAGCGGTTCGGCCACCTCACCCGGCGCCGCCGCGTTCCAGGTGGGGCGGCGGCCCTTGCGGGCGTCGCCGTAGAGCGTGAACTGGCTGATCACCAGCAGCGGGGCGGCCAGGTCCGAGCAGGACTTCTCGTCCTCCAGGATCCGCACCGACCACAGTTTGCGGGCCAGCTGGGCCGCCTTCTCGGGGGTGTCGTCATGGGTCACCCCCACCAGGACGCACAGCCCCGGACCGACGACCTCCCCGACCGTCTCGCCGTCCACGACGACGCTCGCCCCGTTCACTCTCTGTACCACAGCACGCATGGGGACCATCATGCCGTGCGTCCATCCGGGGCCGAACGGGTGGAGAGCCGCTGCACAGGGTGCACCCACGGTGGCACGATGCGTGCAGGCGGTGCAGGTGGGCAGGAACTGCGGGAACGACGCACCGCTGGAGGGGACGGACAGAAATGATCACACCGGGCACCGAGCAGCACACGGCCACCGAGGGCCTGCTGCCGCCACGGCCGCCGAGCCAGCGCGGCGGCCGCCTGGCCGACTCCGTGGCGCTGACCACGAACGCCGCCGCCAACGCCGCCGACACCGGGGCCGCGGGACAGAGCCTGTCCGGGCTGCGGCTGCCCGAGCTGCGGACGCTGCGCCGCACCGCGCAGCTCGAGGAGGCGGATCTCAGCTATGTGCGCAGGCTGTTGCAGGGACGGATCGACATCCTCCGCGCCGAACTGGATCGCCGCAGAGATCCGGCACCCACGGTGGTGCCGGATGCCCCGCCCGCGGCCCTGGTGGAGCTGCTGCCGAAGATCCTCGCGGATGTCCCGTCCCGGCACCGCTCCTCAGCCCGCCATGTGACGCTCGGAACCCCGCGGAGCGCGGAGTACGAGCGGCTGGCCGAGGAGATGCTCGCCGAGGTCGGCCTGTCCGATCCGGGGGCCCGGACCGATGAGGAACTGCACGGCGCGATGGGCCGCCTGGTCGGGTACGAGCAGCAGGTCTCCCGGCGCCGGCAGGAGCTCCAGCGCACCGCCGACGGCTGCAGTGCGGAGATCGCCCGCCGGTACCGCGAGGGAGAAGCACAGGTGGACGACCTGCTCGGCTAGGCACGGGTCCCGGGCGGCGACGGGGGCGGGAAAATCCGCGTGCGCCCGGGAAAGACGCGCGCCTAGCGTGCCCCCATGGCCATCGAGATCCGCACCCCGCTCGCCGACACCGATCTGACCTCCTGGAGCCGTGGGCTCAACACCGGCTTCCTCCGGCCGCCGGAGGTGTCGGAGGAGGAGGTGGACTTGCGCCGGTCACAGGTGGATCTGGACCGGGTGCAGGGGGTGTACGACGGGGGCCGCTGTGTCGCCACCTTCCGCAGCTTCGCGCAGCGGCTGACGGCGGTCGGCGGCACCGAGGTACCGGCCGGCGCGATCAGCAATGTGACCGTCTCCCCCACCCATCGCCGCCGCGGTCTGCTCAGCCGGATGATGGACCGCGACCTGCGGGCGGCCAAGGACCGCGGCGAGGCGGTGGCCAGCCTGATCGCCGCCGAGTACCCGATCTACGGACGCTACGGCTTCGGCACGGCCACCTGGGTCAGCGCATGGCGGGTGGATGTGGCGCGGGCAGGTCTGGACCCGCGGTACGCCGGGCCCGCGGACGGCGGCCGGGTCGACTTCGCCGACGGTGACGAGGTGCGGGAGCTCGGCCCCGCGCTGCACGAGCGGCTGCGCGCCGGGGCGCACGGTGTGATCGACCGGTCCGCGTTCTGGTGGCGGCTCAACACCGGCCTCCATCCCTCCCCGGGCCACCCCTGGAAGGAACCGTTCTACGCGGTGTACCGGTCCGCCGAGGGCACCGTGGAGGGATTGCTCGTCTACTCCGCCGATGACCGCTGGGAGGGCAAGTGGCCGCAGAACACCGCGACCGTCCGCGATCTGATCGCGGTCACCCCGGCCGCCGAACGCGCCCTGTGGCACTTCCTGTTGTCCATCGACTGGATCACCTACGTCGACACCGGGCTGCGCGCCCCGGACGACCTGCTGCCGCTGCTGCTCGGCGATCCGCGCGCCGCGCGGGTCACCACCCACGCCGACTTCCTGTGGCTGCGCCCGCTGGACGTACCCCGGCTGCTGACCTCCCGCGGCTACCCGGCCGAGGGCTCGCTCGTCCTCGAGCTGCACGACCGGGCCGGGCTCGCGGGCGGACGCTTCGCGCTGGAGGCGGGACCGGACGGCGCCACCTGTGTGCCGACCACCCGCACCGCCGATCTGACCATGGACATCGCCGAGTTGGGCACCCTGTGGCTGGGTGATGAGTCGGCGGTACGGCTGGCTGCGCTGGGCCGGGTGGCCGAGGAGCGCGCGGGCGCGATGGCGCTGGCGGAGCGGCTGCTGCGGACGGGCCGCCGCCCCTGGTGCCCCGACATCTTCTGAGGCACCCCCGGGAGCAGGGTCGACTCCTGTGGGATCAGGTTGACTTGAGGTACCGGTGCGGACCCGAGCCGTGCTCGGCCAACTGGTCGTAGGGGTTGGCCAGCGCGCATGTGTCGATCGACAGACAGCCACAGCCGATGCAGTCGGTGAGGTGGTCGCGCAGGTTCTCCAACTGCTCGATGCGCTCGGAGAGATCCGCGCGCCAGCACTCCGAGATCCGGGCCCAGTCCTCCTTGCTGAGCACATGGTCCTCGGGGAAGAGCGCGAGCACCTCCCGGATCCGGGCCAGCGGGATGCCGACCCGCTGCGAGGAGCGGACGAAGGCGACGCGGCGCAGTGTGTCACGGGTGTAGCGGCGCTGGTTGCCGCTGGTACGGCGGCTGTGGATCAGCCCCTCGCGCTCGTAGAAGCGCAGCGCCGAGGCCGGGACCCCGCTGCGCCGGGAGAGATCGCCGACCGTGAGCTCATGAGTCTTCCAGGTCAGTTGCGTCATACCGCCGAGAGTAGCTTGACTTCAACTTAAGTTTAAGTCCGAGGCTCTTCCCATGACCTCACAGACCGCGGTCTCCACCGCTTCCAGCAGCACCACCGGCACCGCTCCGCTCCGCCTCGCCGTCGTCGTGGGCAGCACCCGCCAAGGACGCTTCGGGCCGAAGGTCGCGCGGTGGTTCACCGAGCGCGCCGCGCTCCGGGACGACATGAACGTCGAGGTGATCGACCTGGCCGACACCCCGCTGCCCTTCGACCTCACCCACACCCCCGGTCCCGAGGAGAGCCGGGCCCTCGATGCGGTGAGCCCGCGGCTGGACGCGGCCGACGCGTTTGCCGTGATCACCCCCGAGTACAACCACAGCTACCCGGCCGCCCTGAAGAACGCGATCGACTGGCACTACAGCCAGTGGCGGGCCAAGCCGGTCGGCTTCGTCTCCTACGGCGGGATCTCCGGCGGGCTGCGTGCGGTCGAACATCTCCGGCCGGTCTTCGCCGAGGTCCACGCGGTCACCGTGCGCGACTCGGTCAGCTTCCACAACGCCTGGGACCTGTTCGGCCCCGAGGGGCGGCTGACGGACTCCGCCGCCGCGGACAAGGCGGCCACCACCATGCTCGACCAGCTCCACTGGTGGGGCCGCGCCCTGCGCACCGCCCGCGAGACCAGCCCCTACGGCAGCTGATCCCGCGCAGCGGCCCGGCCGGTGGGACGCCCCGCGCGCCCCACCGGCCGCGCCCTCATGCCGTACGGCGCCGGAAGAGCACCCCGGACAGGGCGACCGCCACCGCCAGGATGGAGCCGCTCCAGACCAGGGCCTGCCAGGCGCTGTCCCCGGCCGGCCGGTCCAGCAGCAGCGCCCGGAGGGTCTCGATCAGCGGGGTGACGGGCTGGTGCCGCGCGAAGCCGTGCAGCCAGCCGGGCATGGTGTCGATGGGGACGAACGCGCTGCTGGGATAGGGCAGGAACATCATCAGGAAGGTGAATCCACCCGCCGCCTCCGGCGATCTGGCGATCAGCCCGAAACAGGCCGACAGCCAGGAGATGGCGAGGATGAACAGCAGCAGGATCCCCGCCACCGCCAGCCACTCCAGCGGACCCGCGGCCGGCCGGAAGCCGATCAGGAAGGCGACCCCGAAGACGATGGCGGTCGCGACGGCGTTGCGCAGCACGCTCGCGGCCACATGGCCCGCCACGATCGCGGTGCCGCCGATGTCCAGCGAGCGGAAGCGGTCGATGATGCCGCCCGTCATGTCGTGGGTGACGGTGACCGCGGTGTTGGCCGAGCCGAAGCCCGCGCACAGCAGCATCACCCCGGGGACCACATAGGTGACGTACTCCGTACCGGTGTCGATGGCCCCGCCGAAGAAGTAGACGAAGACCAGCATCAGCATCACGGGCAGCAGCATCGCGGTGAGCACCGCGTCGAGATTGCGCCTGCTCAGCCGGATGGCCCGGCCGGTGAGGACGATCGCGTCAGACACGGGTGGACTCCTTGTCTCCGGCGGGGCCGGGGGTGGTGTCATGGGCGGCGCCGTGCCCGGTCAGGGCCAGGAAGACGTCGTCGAGGGTGGCGCCGCGCACGGTGAAGCGGTCCACCGCGCGGCGTCCGGGGTCGATCTCGTCGAGCAGTCCGCGGACATGGGCGGCGCTGCCGTCGGTGGCGACGCCGAGGGTGAGCCGGTCGGCGTCGCTCCACACCAGCCGGGCGCCCAGGAGGCGCGCGGTCTCGGCGAACGCGTCGGCACCGTCGAGCACCAGGTCCAGCCGCTGTCCGGCGACCCGTTCCTTGAGCTGGGCGGAGGTCCCCTCTGCCACCACCCGGCCGCCGTCCACCACGGCGATCCGGTCGGCGAGTTGATCGGCCTCCTCCAGGTACTGGGTGGTGAGGAAGACCGTCACCCCCTCCCCCACCAGCCCTTTGACCACCTCCCACATGGCCTGGCGGCTGCGCGGGTCCAGCCCGGTCGTGGGCTCGTCCAGGAAGATGACCTCGGGGCGGCCGACCAGACCGGCCGCGAGATCGAGACGGCGGCGCATCCCTCCGGAGTAGGTGCCGACGGCACGGCGTCCGGCGTCGGCGAGGTCGAACCGCTCCAGCAGCTCCTGGGCGCGGCGGCGGGCGTCGGCCCGGCCGAGCCGGGTCAGCCGCCCCATCATCCACAGGTTCTCCGCACCGGTCTGGGCCTCGTCGACCGCCGCGTACTGGCCGGTGAGGCTGATGGCGCGGCGCACCCGGCGGCGTTCGGCGACCACATCGAAGCCCGCGACCCGGGCACGCCCGGCGTCGGGGGTGGTGAGGGTGGCCAGGATGCGCACGGTCGTGGTCTTGCCCGCCCCGTTCGGGCCGAGCAGGGCGAAGACGCTGCCGCGCGCGACGCTCAGATCGACACCCCCGAGGACGCGCACCGCCCCGTAGGACTTCTCCAGGCCCCGCGCCTCGATGGCCGGTTCATCGGTCATGGCTCCCCCGCTCCTTCTTCTGCGTATGCCATACACACTACTGCGTAGGGTATACACAGTTCTTAGGATGGCAGTCAACCGCGAGGAAGACCGGCGGACGAGACGGACGGAGGTCCTCAAGGCCATGGCCACGGAGGCGAACGGCGGCACCGGCCTGCCGACCAGCATCGAGGCCGCCTGGGGGCTGCGGGAGCGCCCCGCCAAGGGGCCCCGCCCCGGGCTGACCCTGCCCCGGATCGTCGACGCCGCCGTGAAACTGGCCGCGGCGGACGGCCTCGGCGCGGTCTCCATGAGCCGGGTCGCGGCGGAGCTCGGCGTCTCCACCATGTCGCTGTACCGCTATGTCTCGGCCAAGGACGAACTGCTGCTGCTGATGGAGGACGCGGCCTACGGCCCCGCGCCGTCCGGCCCCGGCGCCGACGAGCACTGGCGGACCGGGATGAACGGCTGGGCCTGGGCGCTGCGCGCGGCACTGATCCGCAACCCGTGGGCGGTACGGATCCCGATCAGCACTCCGCCCTGTACCCCCAACTCGGTGGCCTGGATGGAGCACGGGCTCGCCTGTCTGCGCGACACCGGGCTCGGCGAGGGCGCGAAGATCTCGATCCTCATGCTGGTCAGCGGGTTCGTCCGCAATGAGGTACGGCTCGCGGCCGATCTCCAGGACGCCGCCCGGCGCTCCGGCAACAGCCCCGAGCAGTCGATGGCGGCATGGGCCCGGCTGCTGGAGAGACTGACCGACGCCGAGCGCTACCCCGCGGTGACCGCGGCGCTGCGGGCCGGGGAGCTGTACACCCCGGGCGGTCCGGACGATGAGTTCATCTTCGGCCTGGACCGCATCCTCGACGGGGTGGAGGCCCTGGTCACCCCGCGCGGCTGAGCCCGGCGGCGGCATATGCGACCGTCGGCCATGGCCAGATTCTTGCACTTGCTGTCCATCTGGCCACTCGTTGCCGCCGTGCCGGTTTCCCACCATGGACGGCATGAACGTGCTGTGGATATTCGCCCATCCCGAACCGCGCTCGCTCAGCGGCGCCCTGCGTGACGAGGGACTGCGCACCCTGCGGGAATTCGGCCATGACACCCGGCAGTCCGACCTCTACGCGATGCGCTGGAACCCCGTCGTCGACGTCGGCGACTTCCGCCATGACGGCGAGCGGCGGCTCATCGTCGGAGCCACCTCCCGACGCGCCTACGCCGAGGGCACGCTGAGCGACGACATCCGCGCCGAGCAGGAGAAGCTGGCCTGGTCCGACGCGCTGGTGATCCAGTTTCCGCTGTGGTGGTACGGCATGCCCGCGATCCTCAAGGGCTGGTTCGACCGCGTCTTCGTCAAGGGGTTCGCCTACGGGGTGACCGGGCCCGACGGCCGCACCCTGCGCTACGGCGACGGCGCGCTGTCCGGGAAGCGGGCCATGGTGGTGCTGACCGCCGGGGCGCCCGAGGAGTCCATGGGCCCGCGCGGTATCAACGGCGATGTCGACCAGCTGCTCTTCCCGCTCCAGCACGGCACCCTCTGGTACAGCGGGATGTCCGTTCTGCCGCCCCATGTCGTCTACGGCGCGGACCGGTTGGCCCCGGAGGCGTACCGGGAGAGCGCCCGAGACCTGCGGGAGCGGCTGCGCACACTGCCCACCGCCGAGCCGCTGCCGTTCCGCCGCCAGAACGGCGGGGACTACGACGAGCGGCTGGTGCTGCGGTCCGATCTGCTGCCGGGCCGCTCCGGACTCGCCGTGCACTACGCACGGGGTTGAGACACAGGGTCGAGCATCAAATCCGATCGCTCCTGACTCCCTCCATAGGCTAATGTCCCGACATCGATCGGAAATGATCAGATGGTCATAACAAGGGGTGGGGTAGTTGGGCACGGTCGTACACACCGGAACCACCAGACGCACCAGGGCGGCGGGGGCGCTGCTCACCGCCGCGCTGCTGTGCGCGGGCGTGGTGGGCTGCGGCAGTGAGAAGGCCGGTGACAAGACGGCGGACACACCGGAGATGTCAGCGGCGGCGGCCGTGAAGGCGGCGGCCAGGAACACCGAGAAGCTGACCTCGCTCAGCTACCGGATGACCGGCCGCACCCCGGAGGACGGCCGGGTCGCGGGCGAGGGCGCGATCTCCTTCGAGCCCCAGGCGATGCGCATGAAGATCCGCGCCCTGGACCAGGGCGCCGACGCCTCGTTCGAGATGCGGGTCATCGACAAGGTGATGTACATGGGCGCGGACAAGTCCTCCGCGCCCGAGATGGAGGGCAAGCGCTGGATCAAGTTCGACCTCGCCGCCCTGGGCGGGGGCGGCTCCGGTGACCGGTCCGCCGCCCCGTTCTCCGGCCAGGTGGACAAGAACCCGGCCGCCGAATCCACCTTCCTCTCCGACTCCGACAACGTGAAGCGCGTCGGCAAGGAGACCATCGACGGCGTCAGCACCACCCACTACCGGGGCACGGTCACCGTCGACCAGATGCGCGAGAGCCTGAAGGGCGAGGACGCCAAGACCCGCGAGCGCCGGGAGAAGAGCCTCAAGCAGTTCGACGAGGTCGGGGTCGAACGGCTCTCCATGGACATGTGGATCGACGGGGAGCACCACACCAAGCGGTTCCGGATGCGCGGCAAGGGCGACAAGGGGCCGCTGGACACCACGATCACCTTCGTGGACATCAACAAGCCGGTCACGGTGAAGGCGCCACCCGCGAGCGAGACCCAGGACCTGGCCGATCCCTCCGAGGGAGCCCAGGGCTGACGAGGAGGCGGCCGCCCCTCACATCCGGTCGACGAGCTCCAGCCGCCAGTCGTTGCACCGGATCGGATTCCCCGCCGGATACTCGAAGTCGCAGACGCCGAGCAGGGTGAACCCCGCCTTGCGGCACACCGCGTTGGACGCCGGATGCCCCAGCGAGGGAAAGGCGTGCAGCCGGCGGTGGGACTTCTCCGCCGCGGCGGCCCCGGCCACCAGCCGGGCCGCCGCGGCCGCGACGCCCCGGCCCTGGCACTCGGGGAGCACGGCCCAGCCGGTCTCGTACACCATGGCGCCCCGCCACTCCTTCTCCCAGAAGCCGATGGCCCCGGCCGCCGCCCCGTCCGGCAGCACCATCCGGTACATCCGCCCCCGGCTCCCGTCACGCATCCCCGCGTAGCGGCGGTGCCGGTCGAGCACCTTCTCCTCGCTCTCCGGCCCGCCCAGGTGACGCGTCATCTCCGGGGTGTTGGCGCGGCGCAGCAGCTCCAGGAAGGACGGATCGTCCTCCCACGGCTCGAGCCGCACCACCAGCCGGTCCCCGTCCGTCGTCTCCGCCATCCGTCCGCCTCCCGCACGCCTCGTCCGGCCGCCGTCCCCCGGCTCACATTCGACCACGGGGGTACGACAACGCCTCCTCACACGGTGAGGAGCGCCATGTCCTCCTCGTCGAGGACCAGCCGCGCCGCCGCCACGTTCTGCTCCAGGTGGACCGGCGAGGCGGTGCCGGGGATCTGCACCACCGAGGACGAACGGGCCAGCCCCCACGCCAGCGCGATCTGGTGCTCGGTGGCGCCGTGCCGCTCCGCGACCGTCCGCAGCCCCTCCCCCTCCAGCGCGGAGTGCCCCCCGCCGAGCGCGAAGAACGGCATATAGGCGATCCCGTCGGCCGCGCACCGGTCGACCAGCGCGGCGTCCTCCTGGCCGAGCACCCCGAACCGGTTCTGCACCGCCGCGACCGGCGCGACGGCACATGCCTCGGCCAGCTGCTCCGCACTCACATTGCTCAGTCCGAGATGCCGGACCAGGCCCTCCTCCCGCAGCGCGGCCAGCGCCTCGAACCGCTCACCGATGGACACCCCGCCCACCGCTCCGAGCCTGCCCACCCGCAGGGACACCAGATCCAGACTGTCCACGCCGAGTTGGGCGAGGTTCTCCTCCACCAGCTCCCGGATCTGCCCGGCGGTCGCCTCCGCGTACATCTCCCCGTCGGCGTCCCGCAGCGGGCCGATCTTGGTGGCGATGGTGAGGTCCGCCGGATAGGGGTGCAGCGCCTCGCGCAGGATGTCGTTGGCCCGTGCACGGGGCGAGAAGTAGAACGCCGCGGTGTCGATGAAGCGCACGCCCAGGTCCACGGCCCGCCGCGCCACCGCGACCGCCGTGTCCCGCTCGACCACGCGTGTCCACCGGCCGGGCAGCTGCATCGCCCCGAAGCCCAGCCGGGGCACGGCGGTCTCCCCGCCCAGCGCGAAGGTGCCCGATGCCGATGCCGAAGTCGATGTGAGTGCGGAAGAAGGTGAGGTCATGGGGCAGCATGCGCAGGTTTCCGGGCACATCACAAGATCAGGTCCACTGTCCGGCCCGTCACCCGGTCGCCGCGTGGCACACACCACTATTGCAAGCACTTGCTTGCAATAGTTAGCACTCATGGGGCAGCATCGAGGCATGGCATCACTGAACGTCGGCAATCTCGGCGAGTTCCTGCGGGAGCAGCGCCGCAGTGCGCAGCTCTCGCTGCGGCAGCTGGCCGACGCCGCCGGGGTGTCCAATCCGTACCTGAGCCAGATCGAGCGCGGGCTGCGCAAGCCGAGCGCCGAGATCCTCCAGCAGCTGGCGAAGGCGCTGCGGATATCCGCCGAGACCCTGTACGTACAGGCGGGGATCCTCGACGAGCGCGATCGGGAGGAGGCGGAGGTGCGCAGCGTGATACTCGCCGACCCCTCGATCAACGAGCGGCAGAAGGCGGTGCTGCTCCAGATCTACGAGTCCTTCCGCAAGGAGAACGGACACCCGACCGCCTCGGCCGGCACCCCCGCCGCGGACGCCGACGTCACCCCACCCTCGACCTGATCCGGGAGGACCAGCAGATGGCCATCACCGACGACGTACGCAAGACCCTCACCGACCCGACCCCGCTGTACTTCGTGGCGGGCACGGCGGACCTCGCCGCGCAGAAGCTCAAGGAGGTGCCGTCGCTGGTCGAGAAGATCGTCGCCGAGGCCCCCGAGCGTTTCAACGCGGTGCGCAACACCGACCCGAAGTCCGTCCAGGACCGGGTCAGCCAGCAGGCGAAAGAGGCGCAGGACAAGCTGACCGAGATGCTCGGTTCGCTGGACACCGACCTCAAGCGGCTGCGGGACACCGCCCAGGACCTCGCCCTCCAGGGCGTCGGCCGGGCCGCCGAGTTCGCCGTCAAGGCGCGGGAGCGCTACGACGAGGTGGCCGAGCACGGCCAGGAGGTCGTGAAGACCTGGCGCGGTGAGGCGGCCGACGAGGTCGTGGACATCGCCAGCGCGATCGAGCCCAAGGACGGCCGGCCCACCACGGCCGCGGCCCAGTCCACGACCCCGTCGCGGTCGGTCACGGTGGACCCCTCCAAGGAGGCCCCGAAGCCCGCGGCCAAGCCCGCCGGGCAGAGCGCCCCGGCCAAGAAGGCCCCGGCGCGCAAGCCCGCCACCGGCAAGAAGACCGACCCGAAGTCGGCCGGCTGACCCACCGGGATCCCCTCGGGACCCCCTCGTGTCCTCGCTGGGAGGGGCGGGCTCGCCCTGCGTGCCCGGCCCTCCCAGCGGGTACGGTGGCCCGAGAGACGCTCCCCTTCATCTCTTCTAGGCGGTGGACAGCGTGCTGGTGCAAGGTTTCGGTGAGTTGCTGTACTGGGTCTCCTGGGGCCTGCTGCTGTTCAGCCTGTTCGCCTTCGTCGACTCCGCGTTCCGCCGGGAGGACGCCTACCGGGCCGCGGACAAGCAGACCAAGCCCTTCTGGCTGATCATCCTCGGCCTCGCGGCCGCGGTGAACTTCTTCATGGGCATCCTGAGCTTCCTGCCGATCATCGGGCTGATCGCGACGATCGTGTACATCGTGGACGTCCGGCCCGCGCTGCGTCAGGCCTCCGGGGGCGGCGGCCGCTGGAACCGGGGCCGCGGCTCCAGCTCCGACGGCCCGTACGGCCCGTTCAACGGGCGGTAGGAACGACCGGGGCGGTGGGCGTCAGCCGCGGTCGAGCAGCAGTACCGCGAGGTCGTCGGTCAACTCCCCGCCGTTGAGCGTCCGCACCTCGGTGACGGTCGCGTCGAGCAGCTCCTCACCGCGCCGCCCCTCCCCGAGCTGGCGGGCGACGATCTCGACCATCCCCTCCTGCCCGAGCCGCTGCACGCCCGGTCCGACCCGGCCCTCGATCAGCCCGTCGGTGTACATCATCAGGCTCCAGGCGCCGCCGAGCTGGATCTCCCGGCGCGGCCAGCGGGCGTTCGGCAGCAGCCCCAGCGCCGGGCCGTTCTCATCGGTCGGCAGCAGCCGGGGCGCCATTCCGGGCCGGATCACCAGCGGTGACGGGTGCCCGGCCAGACAGACCCCGGCCCGCCGCCCGTCCGGGGCGATGTCCACGGTGCACAGGGTCGCGAAGATCTCGTCGTCCGGCCGCTCGTTCTCCAGGACCTGCTGGAGGGTGCCCAGCAGCTGGTCACCGCAGAGTCCGGCGAAGGTCAGCGCGCGCCAGGCGATACGCAGCTCCACCCCGAGGGCGGCCTCGTCCGGGCCGTGGCCGCAGACGTCGCCGATCATCGCGTGGACCGTGCCGTCGGCGGTGCGCACGGTGTCGTAGAAGTCGCCGCCGAGCAGGGCACGGCTGCGGCCGGGCCGGTAGCGGGCGGCGAACCGCAGCCCCGAGTCCTGCAACAGCGGAGTGGGGAGCAGTCCGCGCTCCAGCCGGGCGTTCTCCTGGGCGCGCAGCCGGGACTCGGTCAGCTGGCGCTGGGCGAGGTCGGAGCGTTTTCGCTCCACGGCGTAGCGGATGGCGCGGCTGAGGACACGGCCGTCCAGCTCATCGCGGAAGAGGAAGTCCTGGGCGCCCACCCGCACCGCCTCGGCGGCGCGTTCGGCGTCGTCCTCGGCTGTCAGCACCAGGACGGCGTGCGAGGGCGCCAGCTTGAGCACCGCGCGCAGGGTGTCCAGCGCGTCCGCCGCCTCGCGCTCCGGGCCGGGCAGGGCCAGGTCGAGGAGGATGCACTGCACACCGTCGGTGAGCAGCCGGGTGGCCTCGGTGAGGTTGCGGGCCGTGCGGATACGGACCCGATTGCCCTCGGTGTCCAGCATTTCGGGGACGGTGAAGGCACCGGACGGATCGTCCTCGATCACCAGCAGGGTGAGCCCGCTGTCGGGCAGCGGGGCAGGGCGGGCCTCAGTGGCCAGCGCCTCCCGTTGCCTCGGCACGGGTACGGACATCGCTCGATTCCTTCCCTCCCCCCGAGGGCGCGGCGCCCGCCACCGACCGGCGGTCCGCACATTCCCCGGCACGCACACCGACTAGTCGGTTTCAGAGGTTTCACAGGCGTGGGTGCCGGATACTGCCAGGCGACCTTAGCGCTAGGGCGCGGCTCTACGGAATGACCTTCAGGCATCGACTTTTGTCATATGCCCCACGTCCTGCGGCACTTGGCAGACAACGGGAGAATCGCGGAATGACGAACATCACGCTGGTTCTGGGCGATATCACTCAACAGAACACCGATGCCGTGGTGAACGCGGCCAATTCGTCCCTGCTGGGCGGGGGCGGGGTGGACGGCGCCATCCACCGCCGGGGCGGATCAGACATCTTGGATGAATGCCGCAAACTGCGCGCCTCCCACTACGGCAAGGGGCTCCCGGCGGGCCAGGCCGTCGCCACCACGGCCGGACGGCTGCCCGCCCGCTGGGTGATCCACACCGTCGGCCCGGTGCACTCCGCGAGCGAGGACCGCTCCGAGACCCTCGCCTCCTGCTTCCGGGAGTCGCTGCGCGTCGCGGACGAGCTCGGCGCCGGAACGGTCGCCTTCCCTGCCGTCTCCACCGGCGTCTACCGCTGGCCGCTGGACGACGCGGCGCGGATCGCGGTGGAGACGGTCCGCGCGGCGGACACCTCGGTCAGCGAGGTCCGTTTCGTCCTGTTCGACCAGCCCGCCTACGACGCCTTCGAGGCTGCCCTGCGGCAGCGCGACTGAGCGCCGGCTACGCCCCGCCCGGACGGACGACGCCCAGGATCGGCATGGACCCCGCCCCCGCCACGGTCACCTGGCGGCCGGGGCGCGGGGCGTGCACCATCGCGCCGTTCCCCACGTACATCCCGACGTGACTGGCGTCCGGGTAGTAGATGATCAGGTCACCCGGGCGCATGTTCCCGATGCCCACCTTCGGCAGCAGCCGCCACTGCTCCTGCGAGGTCCGCGGGATCGACCGCCCGGCCACCGCCCAGGCCCGCTGCGTCAGCCCCGAGCAGTCGTAGGCGTCCGGACCCACCGCGCCCCAGACGTAGTTCTTGCCGATCTGGGCCGAGGCGAAGGACACCGCCCGCTTGCCCGTCGCGGTCGCGCCCGCGCCGAGTTCCCGCAGTATCCCGGTGTCCAGCCACTTCGCCTGGGAGGCGCGGGCCTTGTCCTCCTCCAGCCGCCGCAGCCGCTCCCGCTCCTTCTTCTCCAGCCGGGACTCCAGCCGCTGCGCCTTCGCCAGCTTCGCCGTGATCTGCCGCTTCGCCGCCGCCTTCTTCTTCCGGCTCCCGTCCAGCCGCTCCCACTCCCGGGAGGCGGACGCGGCGTAGCGGTCGAGCGCGGCCTGGGTGCGCTCCAGCCTGCTCATCAGCCCGTGGGTGGCCTGCTGGCCCTTGCGGGCGAGGGTGACGCCGTTGAGGAAGTCGCTGGGGTCGTCGTTGAGGAGCAGCCGCGCCTCGGCGGGCATCCCGCCGCCGCGGTACTGGGCACGGGCCATCGCCCCGGCCCGTTTGCGCAGTCCGGACATCTCCTTCTGCGCCTTCACCACGGCCCGCGCGATCTTCACGATCGCCTTCTCCTGGCGGGTCTGGCGCTCCCGCGCGAGGTTGTAGGCGTCGGTGGCCTTCTCGGCCTTGCGGTACAGGGCGTCGATCTCCGAGCGGACACCCTCCAGGCTCGTGTCGCCGGAGCCCTCCGAACCGCCCGGGCCGCCCGCGTCCGGCCGTGGCGCCGGATCGTCCGGTACCGCGTACGCCGATTCGGGGACCGCCGTCACCCCCAGCGCGCATACGAGCGCCGTGGCCGCGGCGGCGCTCGCACCCCGCCCTCTCCCGTCCCGCCTCACGCGCCGTCTCCTCTCATCCGCTGTCGCCTGCCGAGGCCGTACGCGCAGCCGTGGGTATCGCGTACCAGACCTGACGTACCGGCACGTAGGGACGGATAGTGGCATGCCGTACCGCAATCCGACAGAGACACGCGGGAGTTGTCCTCGCCGTCGCCGGATCCGGGACACCGCGGGCGTTCATTCGGGAAGTCATACGGCTGTCACCCGGACGCCGCACGGGCGCCGGGCGGCGGCAGGACGGGGGCGCCAGGATGCCGCGGCGGCCCCGGCTCCCCCGTCCGGCGGCCGTGCGGAAGCGATATGCCCAGGCCCGGGGCGGTGCGCACGGTCCGCGGGTGGGGGACGGAGCACCCGGGAGGGCGGCGGTCCGGCCCGCGACCGCGCCGTGACCTGGCCGTGACCTGGCCACCACCCTGACGGCCGAGGTTCACCATGCGTTAACTCACCCCCTGAGGTCGCTTCACCTGTTCTGCCTAATTTCGGCCCTACTGGGAGAGAGCCGGGGCTGAAATCCGGCTCGACCCCGACAAGCGCCGCTCCACAGTGCGCCTCATCCGTCTCGCGCGCCGTCCCCACCGGCGGCAACTGGAAGGAACTCCCGAAAGTGAAGCAGCTTCAGCGCAAGAACCGGCTTCGCGCCGTCGCCGCCGGTGCCCTCGCCGTCTCCAGCGCCCTCGTCCTCACCGCCTGCGGCTCGGACGACAACAACGGCGGTGGCAGCGACACCAAGGCCGGCAACATCAAGTGCGATGGCAAGGGCCAGCTGCTGGCCTCCGGCTCCTCGGCGCAGAAGAACGCCATGGACCTGTGGATCAAGAACTATGGTGCCGCCTGCGAGGACACCAAGATCAACTACAAGGCCACCGGCTCCGGTGCGGGCATCCAGGAGTTCCTCCAGGGCAAGACCGCGTTCGCCGGTTCCGACTCGGCCCTGAAGCCCGATGAGATCGCGAACTCCAAGAAGGTCTGCGACGGCGGCCAGGGCATCGACCTGCCGATGGTCGGCGGCCCGATCGCGGTCGGCTTCAACGTCCCGGGCGTGGACAAGCTGGTCCTGGACGCCAAGACCCTCGCCGAGATCTTCGACTCGAAGATCACCAAGTGGGACGACCCGGCGATCAAGGCGCTCAACAAGGACGCCAAGCTGCCGAGCCTGAAGATCCAGGCGTTCCACCGCTCCGACGAGTCGGGCACCACCGACAACTTCACCAAGTACCTCAAGGCCGCCGCCCCGAAGGCGTGGCCGCACGAGCCGGGCAAGGCGTGGGAGGGCAAGGGCGGCCAGTCGGCCGACGGCTCCTCCGGTGTCTCCTCCCAGGTGAAGCAGGTCTCCGGCGCGATCAGCTACTTCGAGCTGTCCTACGCGACCGCCAACAGCATCAAGACCGTCGACCTGGACACCGGCGCCTCCGCCCCGGTCCAGGCCACCGTCGACAACGCCTCCAAGGCCATCTCCGAGGCCAAGGTCAAGGGCACCGGCAAGGACCTGGCCCTGGACCTGGCGTACGACACCAAGGCCGACGGCGCCTACCCGATCACCCTGGTCACCTACGAGATCGCCTGCGACAAGGGCAACAAGCCCGGCACCCTCGCCCCGACCAAGTCCTTCCTGAACTACGTCGCCAGCGAGGACGGCCAGACCTCCCTCAAGGAGCTCGGCTACGCCCCGCTCCCGACCGAGATCGCCACGAAGGTCCGCGAGAGCGTCAAGAGCCTCTCCTGACCCGAAAGCGGCCGGCTCCACCGCGTGAACGCGCGGCGGGGCCGGCCGCATCGTCCGGTGCACCGCCGCACGCAGGAGCCGGTCCCGATCGGCTCCGCAGACCGGAGAACCCATGAAAACGGACATAGAACCCACACACACGCCCGCCGGGTCACCACCCCGGTTCAAGACCCGCTCCACGGGCCGCGCCGGTGACAAGATCTTCCTCGGCCTCTCCCGGGGCTCCGGAATCATCCTGCTGGTGATCATGGCCGCCATCGCGGCCTTCCTCTCCTACCGCGCCGTCATCGCGATCTCCAAGGACGAGGCCAACTTCCTCACCGCCTTCGAGTGGAACACCGGCACCGAGCCGATGCGGTTCGGTATCGCCGTCCTCGCCTACGGCACGGTCATCAGCTCGGTCATCGCGATGGTCATCGCGGTCCCGGTCGCGGTCGGCATCGCGCTGTTCATCTCGCACTACGCCCCGCGCCGGCTGGCGGCCCCGGTGGCGTACGTCATCGATCTGCTCGCCGCCGTCCCCAGCATCGTCTACGGCCTGTGGGGCGCGCTCTTCCTGGTCCCGCATCTGACCGGGCTGTACACCTGGCTCGACGAGTACCTGGGCTGGACCGGGATCTTCAGCTACCAGGGCGGCGCCGCGCGCTCCCTGTTCACCGTCGGCATCCTGCTGGCGATCATGATCCTGCCGATCGTCACCAGCGTGAGCCGCGAGGTGTTCCGGCAGGTTCCGAAGATGCACGAGGAAGCCGCGCTGGCCCTCGGTGCCACCCGCTGGGAAGTCGTCCGCATGTCGGTCCTCCCCTTCGGCCGCTCCGGCATCATCAGCGCCTCCATGCTGGGCCTGGGCCGCGCGCTGGGCGAGACCATGGCGGTCGCCACCGTGCTGTCCCCCAGCTATCTGATCGACGCCAGCCTGCTGGACCCGGGCGGCGGCACCTTCGCCCAGAACATCGCCAGCCACTTCAAGGAGGCGAACGACAACGGCCGTGACGCGCTGATCGCCTCCGGTCTGGTGCTGTTCGTCATCACCCTGCTGGTGAACGGTGCCGCGCGGATGATCATCGCCCGGCGCAAGGAGTACTCGGGGGCCGCGGCATGAGCAACGCGACGATCACCAAGAACGAGACGGGCGGCGCCCCCGCGGGCACCTCGTCCCTCCGTCAGGCCCGGCTGCCCCGCTGGGTGCCGCCGGCCCTGGTCGTGGTCTCGGCCGCGGCGGGCGCGGGCATCGGCACCGCCGCCGGTCTCGGCAACACCCTCCAGTGGGGCCTGATCGCGGCCGCGCTGTTCATCCTGGGCACCTACGGCCTCGCCGCCGCCGTCGAAGGCAGCCGCCAGGCCAAGGACCGGCTGGCCACCAGCCTGGTGTGGGTCTGCTTCATCCTCGCCGTCGTCCCGCTGGTCTCCCTGATCTGGGAGACCGTGGACCGCGGCCGCACCGTGCTCGACGGCTACTTCCTGGGCCACTCCATGGAGGGCGTGCAGACGATCCTGCCCGGCGGTGGCGCGTACCACGCGATCATCGGCACCCTGGAGCAGGTCGGCATCGCCACCCTCATCGCCGCCCCGATCGGTCTGCTGACCGCCATCTACCTGGTGGAGTACGGCCGCGGGCGGCTGGCCAAGGCCGTGACGTTCTTCGTCGACGTCATGACCGGCATCCCCTCGATCGTCGCCGGTCTGTTCATCCTCAGCTTCTGGATCATCATCCTGGGCTTCAGCTACTCCGGGTTCGCCGGTGCGATGGCCCTGGCCATCCTGATGATGCCGGTGGTCGTGCGCTCGACCGAGGAGATGCTCAAGCTGGTCCCGAACGAGCTGCGTGAGGCTTCGCTCGCGCTCGGCGTGCCCAAGTGGCGCACCATCCTCAAGGTGGTGCTGCCCACCGCCGTCGGCGGGATCACCACGGGTGTGATGCTCGCCGTCGCCCGTGTCGCGGGTGAGTCCGCGCCCATCGTCCTGCTGGTCTTCGGCGCCGCCGGGATCAACAACAACCCGTTCGACGGTGCCCAGTCCTCGCTGCCCTACTACATCTACGAACAGTGGCAGCTGGGCAACGAGGCCTCCTTCGACCGGGCCTGGGCCGCGGCGCTCGTCCTCATCGCCTTCGTCATGATCCTGAACCTGGTCGCCCGCGGCATCGCCCGCTGGAAGGCCCCGAAGACCGGCCGCTGAGGCCAAGAAGAGAAGTGATTCACATGGCCAAGCGCATCGACGTCGGCGGCCTCTCCGCCTACTACGGAAACCACAAGGCCATCGAGGACATCTCGATGACCGTCGAGCCCCGCTCGGTGACCGCCTTCATCGGTCCCTCCGGCTGCGGCAAGTCCACCTTCCTGCGCACCCTGAACCGGATGCACGAGGTGACCCCCGGCGGCCGGGTGGAGGGCAAGGTGATGCTCGACGACGAGAACCTCTACGGCTCCGGTGTCGACCCGGTCTCCGTGCGGCGCACCGTCGGCATGGTCTTCCAGCGCCCCAACCCGTTCCCGACGATGTCCATCTTCGAGAACGTCGCGGCCGGGCTGAAGCTCAACGGCTCGTACAAGAAGAGCGAGCTGGAGAGTGTCGTCGAGCGGTCCCTGAAGGGCGCCAACCTCTGGAACGAGGTCAAGGACCGGCTGAACAAGCCGGGCGCCGGGCTCTCCGGCGGTCAGCAGCAGCGGCTGTGCATCGCGCGCGCCATCGCGGTCGAGCCCGATGTGCTGCTGATGGACGAGCCCTGCTCGGCGCTGGACCCGATCTCCACCCTCGCCATCGAGGACCTGATCGGTGAGCTCAAGGAGCGCTTCACGATCGTCATCGTGACGCACAACATGCAGCAGGCGGCGCGCGTCTCGGACCGCACGGCCTTCTTCAACCTGGCGGGCGTCGGCCAGCCCGGCAAGCTCATCGAGATCGACGAGACCGAGCGGATCTTCTCCAACCCGTCGGTGCAGGCGACCGAGGACTACATCTCGGGCCGCTTCGGCTGACCCACGACCCCTCGCGATCCGGCGAGGAGGAGGCGTCCTGCGGTGCTGCATGGCGGTGCCACCGCACGACGAAAGGCCCGCCCCTGGCTCCCGGGGGCGGGCCTCCTGTCCAGGGGCCCGCTGCGTACGGGCCTCCTGCGCACGGGTCCTGTGCATGGCGAAGCCCGCGGGGCGTGGAGAACGCCGCCGCGGGCCGCGAGGGGGTGGCCGTCAGCCGAAGGCCAGGTTCACGATCCAGTAGCTGCCCGCCGCCACACCGGCGGCCGCGGGCATGGTGATGAACCAGCCGAGGATGATGTTCTTCGCGACGCCCCAGCGCACCGCGCTGACCCGCTTGGTGGCGCCCACACCCATGATCGCCGAGGTGATCACATGGGTGGTGGAGATCGGTGCGTGGAACATGAACGACGCGGAGTACATGACGGAGGCGGCCGTGGTCTCGGCCGCGAACCCCTGCGGCGGATCCAGCTCGATGATCCGGCGGCCCAGGGTGCGCATGATGCGCCAGCCGCCCGCGTAGGTGCCCAGCGAGAGCATCGCGGCACAGGCGATCTTCACCCACACCGGAATCGGGTCACCCTGGTCCTCGACACCGGCGATGACCAGGGCCATCACCACCACACCCATGGTCTTCTGGGCGTCCTGGAGACCGTGACCCAGCGCCATGCCCGCCGCCGAGACGGTCTGCGCTATCCGGAAGCCGCGCTTGGCCTTGTGCGGGTTGGAGTTGCGGAACATCCAGAGGATGATCACCATCACGAAGTAGCCCAGCACCAGGCCGACGATCGGCGAGATCACCATCGGGATGACGACCTTCTCGAGCACACCGTCCCAGTGGACCGTGCTGGCACCGGCGAGCGCCGCGCCCACCAGACCGCCGAACAGTGCGTGCGAGGACGAGGACGGCAGCCCGAAGTACCAGGTCACCATGTTCCAGGTGATCGCGCCCACCAGACCGGCGAACAAGATCATCATGCCCTGTTTGCCCGTCGGGGTGGCGATCAGCCCCTCACTGACGGTCTTGGCGACCCCGCTGCCGAGGAAGGCACCGGCGAGGTTCATCACCGCGGCCATCGCCAGCGCCGCCCGAGGGGTCAGCGCCCGGGTGGAGACCGAGGTCGCGATGGCGTTCGCGGAGTCGTGGAAGCCGTTGGTATAGGTGAAGAAGAGCGCGACCGCGATGGTCACGACAAGCGCGAAGGTGTCCATGCCGGGGCTCAGGACTCCTTGACGGCGATGGTCTCGACCGTATTGGCCACGTGCTCGAAGGCGTCCGCCGCCTCTTCCAGCACATCCACGATCTGCTTGAGCTTGAGCACCTCCATGGCGTCGTACTTGCCGTTGAAGAGGTGGGCCAGCAGCTTGCGGTGGATCTGGTCCGCCTGGTTCTCCAGCCGGTTGACCTCGATCCAGTACTCGGTCAGGTTCGTCATGGTGCGCAGGTTCGGCATCGCCTCGGCGGTCAGCTCGGCCGCACGCGCCAGCACCTCGATCTGCTGCTCGACACCCTTGGGCAGCTCATCGACCTGGTAGAGGACGACCAGGTCGACGGCCTCCTCCATGAAGTCCATGATGTCGTCGAGGGACGACGCGAGGGCGTAGATGTCCTCGCGGTCGAACGGCGTGATGAAGGAGGAGTTCAGCTGGTGGAAGATCGCGTGGGTGGCGTCGTCTCCCGCGTGCTCCGCGGCCCTCATCCGCTCGGCGATCTCGGCCCGAGCGGAGGAGTCCGCCCCGAGCAGTTCCATCAGGAGCTTGGAGCCGGTGACGATGTTGTCCGCGGAAGCGGCGAACATGTCGTAGAAGCTCGTCTCCCTGGGGGTCAGACGAAAGCGCACTGGGGATCCTCGGGATGCGGCGGATGGGGACTCGACGATGCTAGGCGCATCTTCCGGCCACGGTAACCGGCGCTCCCAGTGTCGCCCATCAGGGAGAGTGCTCTTCACAGGGGCCTGGTTCGGCTGAAAAACCCGGTACCATATACCCAGTGGGGGTATATGGGGACAAAGAGTGATCAACGGGAGGACGCCATGACGACCACGGCAGCCGACACCGGCGCACCCCTCGAGGGCGGCACCGGGGGCGAGGCGTCCGGCCAGGCGTCGGGACCGGCCCCCGAGGGCCACGGCGGCCATGGGTACGCCAAGCAGAAGGACCAGCACCTCAAGCGACTCCGCCGGATCGAGGGCCAGGTCAGGGGATTGCAGCGGATGGTCGAGGAGGACGTCTACTGCATCGACATACTCACCCAGGTCTCGGCCGGCACCAAGGCGCTCCAGTCCTTCGCCCTCCAACTGCTGGAGGAGCATCTGCGCCACTGCGTCGCCAGCGCGGCCGTGGAGAGCGCGGCCCAGGGCGAGCCCGAGGGCGGCAGCGAGGTGGACGCCAAGGTGGCGGAGGCCACAGCGGCCATCGCCCGGCTGCTGCGGACCTGACCGCGGCGCCCCTTCCGGCCTGGCGCGGGCCGCACCGCGCCCCCGCCGGGCGGAGCGCTACGCGCCCGCCGGCGAGGCGGTGACATCCCTCACCCGGCGTCTTCCACCTGGCGTCCGGGTCGTCTCACCCGGCGTCGGGATCGTCGGCGTCCGGATCCCGGTTCGCAGCCGGAGCCGGATCCCGGTCGGCCGTGCGACGGCCGGCGGCGGGCCGGTCGGCCGCGGGGCGGTCGGACTTACGGCGGTCGGCCGGATGTGATCGGTCGGCCTTCGCACGGTCGGCCGAATGTGATCGGTCGGCCTCCACCCGGAGGACCTCGTCGATACGGTCCGTACTGAGCCTGTCCTCGTCCGCGCTCGACGCAGCGATCATCAAATCACCGTAGAGATCGATCTCGACGAGGGCCACGGGGTCCGGGCCTGGCGAGCCGCGACGCGCAACCACGTGTTTCACCTCCTCCTGCGAGCACCTGCGAGCACTTTCGAGCAGCGGCTTCCCAGCGTAGGGATCGGTACACACTCCGCGCATGGCACGGATGGGCCATTTCGAAGGGCAGAGCGGGCCCCTCCGACTACTTCTGAGGTGATCCGACCTTCCCTGTGTAGATATCCGCGGGCTTGGGCAGCTCGACCCGGGCCGGGACCCCGAAGTCGTACAGCTCGGTGGTGGACGACACCCCCACCGCGTGACCGGCGGTGCCCCGCGCCCGGGTTGCTTCCCGCCCGCTGGCCTGGGTACCCACGGTGAAGCGGTGACGCACCTCACGCAGCCGCCCGAGGCCGTCGAGATACGCGTCGAAGGGGACCGTGCCGTCGTCGAAACCGTCGGCCGCGGCGGTCAGCGCCCCGCGCGCCGCCGGGGACGCCGCCCGCGCGGCGCGGCCGATGTCGGTGGTGCCGCGGTAGTGGCGCACCAGGGAACCGTCGATCCCCTCCTCCCCCACCAGGCTCGCCTCCCGGACCCCGCGCAGCAGTTCGGCGGCGGCCAGCGGGTCCGTCGCGCCGCCGGTGACCAGATTGCCGTCCGGGATGTCCGTGGTGTCCACCCGGACCCATTTATCGGGTGGGATCCCCGCACCGCGATTGCGCATGAAGAGCGCCCCGGAGGTGAGGAGTTCGGTGATCGGCTCATGCTCGGCGGCCCCCATCGCGTCCCGCGGCAGCAGCAGCCGCAGCCGCCCCAGCCGCTTCTCGAAGTCGTACGCCCCGGTGCCGCGGATGGCCACGCGGGTGCCGCCGGTGGCCGTCTCCATCGTCGTACGCACCCGTGAACTGCCCTCGCGGACCAGGACATCCGCCGCCCGGTGCAGTACCGCGACCGCGGTCTCGTCCGGGGCGACCCCGCCGGGCCGCTCATCGGCCACCGTCTCGGAGGAACAGCCGCTGATCGTCGCCAGGAGCGCGGCCAGCAGACCGCTCGCCACGACCCCGGCGACCGCTCTCACCCGTCTCCGTACGCCGAGTCCGCGCCGCTGGAACTCCATCGACCGTCGACCCCCTGGCCACGCTCGTCTTGGTACTTGTTCGTTTAACGATCCGGTCGGGCAGCCCGTCACGGCCCGGTAGCGTGGTCATGTGCTCGACTCAGGTGACACGGGCCCCGGCGTGGATGACGGCGGCCCGCGCGACACGGCCGCCGAACGCCCCCTCACGTCCACCGTGGAGCGGGGTTCCTTCTGTCTGGCCCGCTGTAGCTGCGGCTGGTCCGGACCGGCGCGGCGCGCCCGCGGGCTGGCGCGCGAGGACGCGACGGCGCATGCGACGGCCCGTCACGCCGCGCCCGGCTCACCCTGACGGCGGAGCTCCCCGGCGTACGCCGATGCCGGCGGTGCCGCCCTCCTCCCTTTCCGCCCTCCCCCGCTTCGGGGCACCCCTGGCCGCCCTCTCCCGAGGCCGTCCTCACCGGCCACCCTCACCGGCCGCCCTCTGATGGCCGGTTGATGGCCGGTTGATGGCCGAAACGCCGAACTCCTCCCCGGACCAGCGGAACCACCGTGCCCGGCCAACCCTCTGACCAAGAGACCGGGCCCGCCGAGCGGCGGCCCGGTCGACCGTTGGAACACAGGTCGACAGGGAGGGGACACCGCCATGAACCGGCGGACACTGCTGGCAGCGGGTACCGGGCTGACGGCCACGGCCGGCTTGGCCACCGCGTGCAGCGACGATGCGGGCCGGGCCGCGCCCTCCCGCTCCGCCCTCGGGTCGGACGCCCGCTCGGCCGCCGCCTCCGGCCGCCCCGGCGCGCTGGCCGGATCGGCACGGGCCGCGGACTGGACCGCGCTGGGCCGTGATCTCCAGGGTGATCTGCTGCGCCCCGGTGACTCGGACTTCACCTCGGCACGGCGCCTCTACAACACCCGCTTCGACCATCTGCGCCCGGCCGGTGTCGCCTATATAGAGAACACCGCGGACATCGCCGCCTGTCTGGCCTTCGCCCGGCGGCACGACACCCCGGTGGCCATCCGCAACGGCGGCCACAGCTACGCGGGATGGTCCAGCGGCAACGGCCGCCTCATCATCGACGTCTCCGCGCTGCGCTCCATCCGCAGCACCACCGGCGAGGCCCGGATCGGCGGCGGGGCCAAGCTCATCGACGTCTACACCACGCTCGGCGCGCGCGGGGCCACCGTACCCGGCGGCTCCTGCCCCACGGTCGGCATCTCCGGTCTGACGCTGGGCGGCGGCCACGGCGTGGTCTCCCGGGCGTACGGACTGACCTCGGACAGCCTCATCGGCGCGAAGATCGTCACCGCGGACGGCAAGACGCTGGACGTGTCCAAGGACCGCGAGGCCGATCTGTTCTGGGCCCTGCGCGGCGCGGGGAACGGCAACTTCGGTGTGGTCACCGAACTCCGCTTCCGCACCCACAAGACCCCTGACGGTGTCACCGCGTATATGTCATGGCCGTGGTCGAAGGCGGCGAAGGTGCTGAGCGCCTGGCAGAAGTGGGGTCCGGACCAGCCGGACGAGATCTGGTCCTCGCTGCATCTGTCGGCCGTCCCCGGCCGCACCCCCACCGTCTCCGTGAGCTGCTTCTCGCTGGGCAGCTACGGCGACCTCCAGAACGCCGTCGACCGGCTCGCCGACGGTCCGGGCGGCCCCGGCCCGGCCACCCGGGTGACCCTGCGCCGCCGCGGCTACGTCGACGCGATGCGGATGTACGCGGGCTGCGGCGACACCTCGACCACCCAATGCCACCTGCCC
Source organism: Streptomyces sp. NPDC045899 (assembly GCF_056431485.1). Classification (NCBI taxonomy): domain Bacteria; kingdom Bacillati; phylum Actinomycetota; class Actinomycetes; order Kitasatosporales; family Streptomycetaceae; genus Streptomyces; species Streptomyces sp. NPDC045899. The sequence goes on along the minus strand of NZ_JBWKKP010000028.1, from coordinate 11,538 downwards.
GGCCGGCAGCCCGGGCAGAGCAGCTCCGGAGTGCTCCAGCGCGAGACCTACGCGGCACGCTCGGACTTCTACGACCGCTCACTGAGCGCGGCGGGCGTCCGCGCGATGCTCGACCAGGTCGAGCGGTTCGGACGGCGCACCAGCGGTGGCGGCTCGGTCAGCATCGCGCTCACCGCGCTGGGCGGCGCGGTGAACCGGGTGCCGGCCGGGAGCAGCGCGTTCGTCCACCGCCGCTCACGGTTCCTCGCGCAGTACACGGGCTCCTGGGCGGCGGGCGGCTCGGGCGACGCGCAGAACTCCTGGCTGGCCGGTGCCCATACGGCGATGCGCCGGTACGCCTCGGGCATGGCGTACCAGAACTACACCGACGCGACCCTGCGCGACTGGCGCAAGGCGTACTACGGATCCGCCGCGGACCGGCTGGCCACGTTGAAGAAGCGTTACGACCCGGACCGGCTCTTCGACTTCCCGCAGGCCCTGTAGCCCCCGCGCACCCGCGCACGTACGAAGGCCCGGCGGTCCTCCGCCGGGCCTTCGTCCGTGTACCGGTGCCGCCCTAGGCGGCGAGGTCCTTGCTGCCGCGCTGACCGCCCGGCGACCGGCGCTCGGGCACCTCCCCCGGGCGCCCCTCCCCGGCCGTGGCCCCGACGGCGCGGGCGGCGCGGCCGTCCCGTACCAGCCAGCCCGCGCGGGAGCCCGCGATGGCGGTCGTCAGTGGGGTGAGCAGCATCATCGCCAGCGGCGCCAGCAGCAGGGTGACCGCCGTGCCCAGCGCGAACCCGCCGATCACGTCCGTGGGGTAGTGCACGCCCATGTAGACCCGGCAGAAGCCCTCGAACAGCGCCAGCGCTATGGCGCCGACCCCGAAGGCACGGTGGGCCATGAAGACGCCGACCGCGATGGCCATGGTCAGCGTCGCGTGATCGCTGACGAAGGAGTAGTCGGTCTTGCCCGCGACCAGGACGTCGAGCCCCTGGTGGTCCTTGAAGGGGCGCGGCCGTTGCACGATGCCGCGGATGGGGATGTTGGCCATCAGCGCGAGCCCGGCCGCCAGCGGCGCCCATATCAGCCCCGCGACGGCGGACGGCGCCTCCTGCGGCCGCTTGCGCACGCTCCACCAGGCGCCGAACGCCACCAGGACGAGCCCGAAGACGATCCCGAACTCGCCGACGAACTCCATGACGCGGTCGAACCAGTGGGGGGCGTCCTTGGCGAGTCCGTTGATGTCGTAGAGCAGGCTGACATCGGGGTTCGACCCGTCCAGTGCGAGTCCAGCCATGTGCCGTGGCCCCTTATCTCTTGCCTGTCGCTACTTGCCGCTGACGGCCCCCGTGGTGGTGACGACCGGTGGCCGCCGCGACCGGTGCCGGAGAACCCGCCAGCCGTCCGCGCCGGACCACGCTGATCCCGTCGATGGAATCGATCCACTCTCAAGGGAACGCCCTCTTTCGGCCTGGCGTTCCGTTCTCAACCCAACGATCACCGGGACGTTATCGAAGGGTGACCGATCGTCGCAGCTCAGGGGGAATCTTTACGCGGAGTTCGCCCGTGGCAACGCTTTTGCGCCATCTTGCGTCACCCGCGTCGCGCCGATGTAGTCGGGGGTGTCGATCTTGTCGAACCTGATCACCGCTCCGGTGTAAGGAGCGTTGATCATGTACCCGCCGCCCACATACATCCCCACGTGGTGGATCGACCTCGGATCGTCGAGATCGTAGGCGAAGAAGACGAGGTCCCCGGGGATCAGCTCGTTCCGCTTCGGGTGGGGCCCGGCGTTCCACTGGTCGTTGGCGACGCGCGGGAGCTCGATCCCGACCGACTTGTACGCCGCCTTGGTGAGCCCCGAGCAGTCGAACCTGCCGTCCTGCTCGGGCGTACCGTTACCGCCCCACAGATATGGCTTGCCCAGCTGCTTCTGCGCGAAGTAGATCGCCCCGGCCGACTGCTGCGAGGGACGCACCCGCTGGACCGGCGCCTCGAAGCTCTTGGCGAGGGTGGTGATCGTCTTCACGTAGTTCTGCGTCTCGCGGTACGGCGGCACCCCACCGTGCTTGATCACGGCATAGGCGCCCGCGTTGTACGAGGCCAGCATGTTGTGCGTGGCGTTGCCCGGTACGTCCTTCACGTACTTGGCGAGCGAGCAGTCATAGGCGGCCGCCGACGCGATGGCGTCCTTCGGATCCCAGATGTCCCGGTCGCCGTCCTTGTCGCCGTCCACCCCGTGCGCGGCCCAGGTGGAGGGGATGAACTGCGCTATCCCCCTGGCGTCGGCCGGGCTCTGCGCCTTCGCGTTCCAGCCGCTCTCCTGGTAGAGCTGTGCGGCCAGCAGCGCGGGGTTGATGGCGGGGCAGGAATTGCCCCACTTCTGTACGAGCGGCTCATACGCGGCCGGGACGGCACCTCTGGCCAGCCCGACGGTCCTGCCGCCACCGCCGCCGGTCAGATCCGCGGCGACCATGTAGGTACCGACGACCAGCAGACTGACGAACGAGGCCGAGACCCCGAGACCGACACTGACGCCCAGCCAGACCTTCCGCACCCGGCCATCCTCCCCCATCCACCCGTGGCACGAACGCGTTTGCGTACCCACGGCGAAATCCAGCCGCTTCCCAGCCGAAACCATACGGTGGGGGCCGCGCCACGCGCCCCCTGTGCCTCGCCGCTCCGCCCGGGCCGCCTCCCGGCGGGCCGCACAACGCGTAGAGTCCGGCGCAGCCGAGCGCCCGGCCCACGTCCGGGGGAAGCGGGGAGGCGGAGATGACGGAGCTCGACTGGCAGCGCGGCCCGGCCGGTGACGGAGGGTCGGATGCCCCCCGCCTGGAGGTGGCCGTGGCCCCGGACGGATGGATCCACCTGCGGGAGAGCGACGCCCCGCGGACGGTCGTGATCACCACTCCGGCCAAGTGGGAGGCGTTCGTCAGGGGGGTCAAGGCGGGCGAGTTCGACGACTTCACCGAGGCGTCGGAGGGGTGACGGTCCGTCGGGCCGACTCCGGACGGGTGGACCCGGCGCGCCGAACGGCGTGCCCGGTCGGCGTGTCGGGTGACAGGGCACTGGGCCTGATGGCGGTCACTGATCGTTGCCCGACCCCCGGGTGCGTGATACACAGAGTAACCAAAGGGCCCGGTTGCGGCGGGTCCCGCCCACCGGCCGGCCGCCGTCGTCCACAACTTGTGCGAGATCCGCCAAGAAATGCCGCCAAGTCGACATGCGGAAGCGGAATCGTCAGCGAAGATAGAGACCGGCCCACGCCGTGACGGCGAGCCAGATACAACTACCCATAAGGGGCGGTGAGTTCAAAATGTTCCTAGCGGCCGAAAAGGGCGACATCAACACCATCATCGGCGGAATCGCCCCAGACTGGGGTCCCTTCGGGAGCCTGGGCAGCGAGGCCCGCGTGATGATCGAGGTCGTGATGGCCGTCGCGCTGCTGCTCTGCTTCGGCATCGCCATCTGGGGCGCGGCCAAGCAGCGGATCGGCGCCACGGCACTGCGCGACACCTTCAGCGCGGAACAGGGCAAGGGGCTGATCGTCGCCGGTCTGACCGGCGTGTTCATCATCGGCTCACTGGGCACCCTCTTCACGATCGTGTACGGCATGGCCATCTAGTCCCGCCCGGAGCGGCGGACGGGCCGGACGGGCCGGACGGGGAGCATGGAACCCGTGGCACGGCGGACGCGCCGGAGCACGGAGTGCGCTCCGCGCTTCAAGCCCCGGAGCCGCCCCCAGCCCCCGGCGTACGCCCCCACCTCCGAGCCTCCGCCCCCGATCCCCTCTACCGGCCCCACTCCCGCTACCCGAGGCTGCTCCCTGATGCCCGCCCTTCCCGCTGAGGTCGTGTCAGCTTGATGTCCACTCACACCACCGCGCCCGAGCGTCAGTCCGCACCGTTACCGTCGTATACGGGTGGCGGAAGAGCGACCATGGCCGACGCGGCCGGTACGGGCGGCAGGCGCGATCCGGTCGGTGGCAGGCTTGGCACGGTTGAAGGGGCGTACGCACGATGAGTCTCGGCGGCGACGACGGATACGGCGGCGACTACGACGGCCATGACACGGGCCGCGCCCGCGGCGCGGCCTCCGGCGACCACCTCACGCGCACCCGCCTGCCCGAGGGCGACGGCGACCCCTACGGCCCGCCCCGCCGCGGCGCCGGCCGCGCGGCCAAGCCCAGCCGCAACCTGATCACCGTGGTCGGCGTCGTCGTCCTCCTCCTGGCGGCCATCGCCTTCGTCAACCGCGGCGGCGGCAAGGACGACGACTCCGACGGCGGCGGCTCCAACGGCACCAGCTCCGAGAGCGGGCCCACCGCCCCGTCCGGCGAGCGCCCCGTCGAAGGCAAGAACAGCGTGACGGGCATCGCCTCCGGCTTCCCCAAGACGGAACAGGGGGCGCAGAGCGCGGCGGCGAACTATGCGGTGGCGCTGGGGTCCGACGGCATGTTCAAGTCCGCCCGTCGTGAGGCGATCGTGAACACCCTCTACGCCCCGGATGTCGCGACCACGCGGCTGAAGGAGCTCGACAAGGCGTTCTCGAACGACAGGATCCTCGCCAACGCCGGCCTGGATTCCGACGGCAACGCCCCGGACGGCATGACCTTCGTCTCCCGCGCCAACCCCGTGGGCACCAAGATGGTGAAGTTCAAGAACGAGGAGGCTCGGGTCGCCGTCTGGCACTCACTGCTCTTCGGCCTCGCGGGGGAAGGGTCCAAGACCCCGGTCGCCGAGAGCTGGTACACCGATACGTTCGATCTGAAGTGGGTCAAGGGTGACTGGAAGATCGTCCAGCGTGCCCAGAAGAGCGGCCCCGCGCCCGTCGGCCGGGACCAGACCGCGTCCTCGGCCGAAGACATGGCCAACGCCGTAGAGGGATTCGGAGGGTTCACGTATGCCCGCTAACCGCCGTCGTGCCCTCTCCATCGGTGCCGTACTCGCATCAGTCCAAACCGCGGCCGTGCTGCTGGCCACCCGGGCAGCCGCTGCTCCGACTCCGCGCCCGTCGGACACCAGCGACGGGTGCGACGGCATTGATGACGGCCAGCTCAAAGACCTGTGCAAGGGAAACGGGGGCGGAGGATCGTCCGGTCCCGACCCCTCCAACCCCCTCGACCCCGCCGCCTCCCTCGCCCGCGGCTGCGCCGACGCCGCCGCCTGGCTCGTCGGCAAGCTCTCCAAACTGGTCAACGCGACGGCCAACGTCGACTTCACCAACGAGGCCTTCCTCCGCCAGTACGCCGTCGTCTTCGCCGCCTCGACCGTCCTCACCCTCATCCTCTGGCTGCTCGCCGTCGCCAAGCGCGCCATCCGCGGCGCCCCGCTCGGCGAGGCGCTCTCCGAAGCCATAGGTTTCCTCTGGCTGACGGTCCTGGCCTCCGCCTTCACCCCGCTCATCCTCTATACCGTCGTCACCGCCACCGACGCCGTCACCGAGGCCATCGCCTCCGGCACCGGTGCGGACAACGACGCCTTCTTCGGGTCGTTCGCCGAAGCCCTCAAGAAGGACGAGGACATCGGCGGCGGCCCCATCATGCTCATCGTCGTGTCCCTGGTGACGATCCTCGCCGCCGGCGTCCTCTGCCTCGAGCTGGTCATCCGCGCCGCCCTGCTCTACGTCGGCGCGCTGCTCGGCACCGCCGTCTACTCCGGCCTGGTCGACAAGAACATGTGGGGCCACGTCCGCCGCTGGGCCGGGATCATGATCGCCGTGATCCTGGTCAAGCCGGTCGTCGTCACGGTCCTCGCCCTCGCCGGGGCGCTCTCCACCTCCGGTGACGAACCCGACGCCTTCTCGGCCGTCGTCTCCGGACTCTCCATCATCATCCTCGCCATCTTCGCCAGCGCGATGATCTACCGCTTCGTGCCCGGCTTCGGCGACGAGATCGTCAAGGCCCGCAGCGCCAGCGCCGACCCGGCCTCGCGCCAGGCCGCCGCCATCATCAGTTCCCCCGCCGCCCTGGTGAAGCAGGGCATCAACACCCACAGCGCCCGCGGCGGGGATGGCGGAGGCGGCGGCTCCACGCCGAGCAAGCCCGCCAACCCCGTCTCCGGCGGCGTGGCCGCCCACAGCACCCGCTCCAGCGGAGGCGGAGGCGGCACTCCCGGCGGCAGCGGTGGCGGCGGAGGCTCCGCCGCCAGCCGCACCGGCCACCCCGGCGGCAGCCGCGGCAGCGCCCCCCGCACCCCGAACCGCAGCTCCGGCAACACCCCGGGAGGTGACCGGCGGTGACGCTCGACGCCCAGGCCCATCCCGTCCACGCGACCCGACGCACCTATCTGATCGGCCGCGCCCGCCCCAACGCGATCGTCGGCAAGAACCGCGAGACCGGCGAGATCGCGCTGATCATCGGGGGCGCGTTCATCGGCATGATGTGCGGGCTGCTGGTGCCGGTGCTCAGCCTGCGCATCGTTGCCCTGGTCGGCTTCCCCACCCTCGCCCTCGCCGCCGTGTACGTGCCGTACAACGGCCGTACCTTCTACCGGTGGTTCGAGATCAACCGCTCCTTCAAGCGTGCCGTCCGCAAGGGCGCCACCGCCTACCGCTCCTCCGCCGCCGAGGCGGGCACCCGATTCGACGGCCGTGAGATCGAGGTCGGCCCACCCCCCGGCATCGGCCGGATCAGCTGGCTCGCCGCCCCCTTCGGCCCCGACGAGATCGCCGTGCTGCTGCACGCCGACCGCCGCACCGTCACCGCCGCCATCGAAATCGAGGGCCCCGGCGTCGGTCTGCGCGACAGCGAGGACCAGGAGGCCCTCGTCGACCGGTTCGGCACCCTGCTCAAGCACGTGGCCAACGGCGACGGCTTCGTGACGCGCCTGCAGATGCTGGCCCGCACCCTCCCCGCCGACCCCGATGCCCACGCCAAAGACGTCGAGCGGCGCGGCGACCGCGCCGCGCCCCACTGGCTCAAGGACTCCTACGACCAGCTCCAGTCCATGGTCTCGACCTCCTCCGAGCAGCACCGGGCCTATCTGGTCGCCTGTATGCACTACACCCGCGACCTGGCCGCCGAGGCCCAGGCCATCGCCCGCGCGACCCGCCACAGCTCCGGCGGCCGCCGTCTGGACAAGGACGCGGGCCTGGCCGTCGTCATGGCGCGCGAGCTGACCGACATCTGCGCCCGGCTCGCCGAGGCCGACATCCGCGTCCGCCAGCCCCTCGGACAGGGCCGCCTGGCCTCGCTGGTCCACTCGATGTACGACCCGGACCACCCCATCGACCACATCCAGGCCATGACCAAGCGGAACGCCTGGCCCGCCGAGCTGGACGCGATGGAGCCCACCTACCTCCAGGCCAAGACCCGCGAGTCCAGCACCCGCGAGCCCTGGTGCCACGCCACGGCCTGGGTCAAGGAGTGGCCCATGACGCCCGTCGGGGTCAACTTCCTCGCCCCGCTCCTCGTCCACACCCCCGACGTCATCCGTACGGTCGCGGTCTGTATGGACCTGGAGCCCACCGAGATCGCCATCGAGCGGATGCTCACCGAGAAGACCAACGACGAGGCCGAGGCCAGCCGCGCCGCCAAGATGAACCGCACCGTCGACCCCCGTGACATCGCCGCGCACGGCCGGCTGGACCAGCGCGGCGAGGACCTCGCCAGCGGCGCCGCGGGAGTCAACCTCGTCGGTTACATCACCGTCTCCTCCCGCTCACCGGAGGCACTCGCGCGTGACAAGCGGACCATCCGGGCCTCGGCGGGGAAGAGCTATCTCAAGCTGGAGTGGTGCGACCGTGAGCACCACCGGGCCTTTGTGAACACGCTGCCGTTCGCGACCGGCATCCGCCGCTAGCGCCGGCCGAGCCGGCAGAGCAGACAGAGACGACTGGGACGACAAGGAGATAGGGGCTCCGCCGTGGCCGATCCGATGAGCGCTCTCACCGAAGCGTTCACCAGCTTTCTGTTCGGAAAGGTGGAGACGACACGGCTGCCCGTCCGCACCTCCACCGGACAGGCACAGGCCGTCTACCTCCCCACCGCGGCACCCGGCCTCGGTGACTCCGGCGTCATCATCGGGCGTGAGGTGTACTCCGGGAAGGGCTATATCTACGACCCCTTCCAGCTCTACGGACAGCAGCTGCCCGCCCCGCACTGGCTGGTGCTCGGCGAATCCGGAAACGGCAAGTCGGCCCTGGAGAAGACCTATGTCCTGCGCCAGCTGCGCTTCCGCGACCGCCAGGTCGTGGTGCTGGACGCCCAGGGCGAGGACGGCGTGGGCGAATGGAACCTCATCGCCCAGGAGCTCGGCATAACGCCCATCCGGCTCGACCCGATGGCGGCCCTCGACGGCGGTATCCGGCTCAACCCGCTGGACCCGTCCATCACCACCACCGGTCAGCTCGCCCTGCTCCGCACCATCATCGAAGTCGCGATGGGCCACGGGCTCGACGAGCGCTCCGGGTTCGCCCTCAAGGTCGCGCACGCCTACGTCAACGAGACCATCGTCGACCGTCAGCCGGTGCTCACCGATATCGTCGAACAGCTCCGGCACCCCGAGGCCGAGTCCGCCGAGGCGATGAACGTCGACATAGACGACGTACGGGCCTGGGGCCTGGACGTCGCCCTCGTACTGGACCGGCTGGTCGACGGTGACCTCCGCGGCATGTTCGACGGACCGACCACGGCCGGGATCGACCTCGACGCGCCCCTCATCGTCTTCGACCTGTCCCATATCGACCGCAACTCGATCGCGATGCCGATCCTCATGGCCATCGTGGGCGTGTGGCTGGAGCACACCTGGATCCGGCCGGACCGCAAGAAGCGCATCTTCCTGGTCGAAGAGGCGTGGCACATCATCAACTCGCCCTTCGTCGCCCAGCTCTTCCAGCGGCTGCTGAAGTTCGGCCGCCGGCTCGGACTGTCCTTCGTCGCCGTGGTCCACCACCTCTCCGACGTGGTGGACGGTGCGGCCGCGCGGGAAGCCGCGGCGATCCTCAAGATGGCGTCCACCCGGACCATCTACGCCCAGAAGGCCGACGAGGCACGGGCCACCGGTCGGGTGCTCGGTCTGCCGCGCTGGGCGGTGGAGATCATTCCGACGCTCTCCCCCGGTATCGCGGTCTGGGACGTCAACGGCAACGTACAGGTCGTCAAACACCTGATCACCGAGGCCGAACGCCCCCTCGTCTACACCGACCGGGCGATGACGGAGGACGGGCTGGCCGTCCAGATGGCGGCCGAGGCGGAAGCCGAGGAACGGGCCGCCGCGGCGGTCGAGGCAGCGGAGGCGGAGGCATACGGCGGGCCGTCGTACGGATCCACGGTGGCATGAGATGACAGCGGGGCTGAACCGCGGCGGACCCGCGGAACACGGGAGACCTCCCGGCCCGGAGCGCGGTATTCCGGACGGGCTGCTGATCGGCATCATGGCCTTCCTGCTGGGCCTGACCTGTCTGGTGTGGTCCGCGACCGGCCTGGCCGGGCTCTTCGCCCACGGCGCCTGGCCGGACGGCCTGGCCTTCATGCGCACACCGCTGGCGCTGCGCCATCTGGTCGAGGAGCCGCACAACCTCGCGGCGGCCTGGCCCGACACCCCCAAGGCCCAACTGTCCGGGTACGGACTCTTCTGGGGCCTCTTCATCAGCGAGCTTATGGTGCTGATCGTGCTGACGGTCTTCACGGTCGGCACGGTGACCCGCTACCGCGCGGTCCGCGCCAGACGCCGCGCCGAGGCGATCCAGGCCGCGGCCGAGGCACAGGCGGACACCGACGCGAACCGGCGGGGAACGGTCAACGGCGCCGCAAGACCAGCCCCATCCGCTCAGGCCCCCGGTGGAACGTACCCGGCGGCCGCGTCCGGCATCGAAGCGGCGAGCTACGGCACCCCCCGTGCGGAGGCCACACCCCCGCCGGTGGCCACCACGAGCGCCCCGACGGTTCCGGGCCCCGGCGGCCCTCCGCCCTCCGGCGTGGCCCCCACGGTCGCCGCTGCCGACACCGCGCCCGGATCCGCGACTTCCGCCCCGGCCGGCGCGCCACCCGCGACGGCCGCACCGCATGCGCCCGCCGACCCGGTGAGCGCCACGCTCCCCGGTGGAGAGCTGACCCGGTCCCATGTCCTCTACGGCGCCCAGCGCGGTACATCGGCCGCCGAAGCCGTCCTGGAGGCGGCCGGCCCGGTCCTGGTGGTCACCAGCGACGCCGCGCTCTGGTCCGCGACCAAGGACGCCCGGAGCAGGTTCGGCCCCACCCATGTCTTCGATCCGTCCCATCTCCTCGACACGCCCGCCCGGCTGCGCTGGAACCCGGCGGCGGACTGCGGGTCCCGTGACATCGCGACCGCGCGCGCCGCGGCGCTCCTGGCGCCCGTACGCCCCGCGCACGCCATGGACAAGCCCATGGCGGAGGCGGCGGAGACACTGCTGCGCTGCTGGCTGCACGCCGCCGCGGTGGACGGCCGTCCCTTCCGCCAGGTGCACCGCTGGGCCCAGGGCAACTCCGCCCACGAGCCCGTACGGATCCTGCGGACGAACCCCAAGGCGGCGGGCGGCACCGCGGGCGAGCTGGAGGCAACGCTCACCGCTCACCCCGAACGACGGGACCTGGCCCAGGAACTGACGGCCCGGGCACTCGGCGCGCTCTCCTCGATCCATATCCGGGACGCCTGCAATCCGGGCCGTGCCGATTCGCTCGCGCTGGAGTCATTCGTGGGCGAAGGGGGAACGCTCTATGTGATGGGCGAATCCATCGAGGATCCGCGGACCCATCCGGGTGCGATGCCCCTGCTGACCGCACTCGCCTCGCACGTGGTCGAGCACGGCCGGCGCATGGCCGAACGGTCATCCTCCGGTCGGCTCGACCCACCACTCACCCTCGTCCTGGACGATGTGGCCGCCGTGGCCCCAATCCCGGCCCTGCCCGATCTGCTGGCCCAGGGAACGGCTCAAGGAATGCCCGCCCTGGCGCTGATGCGCTCGCAGGAACAGGCGCGGGCCCGCTGGCCGCACCGCTCCCTGGCCGTTCAGGACCAGGGCTGACGACCCGCCAGCCGCACCAGCACCCGCCCTAGGTGGTGTACCGCTCACACCTGTCGGCAGCCTGGCATGGTCGATGGGTGACCAGTGAACTGCGCGGCAAGTACGTCCCTGGCGGACGCGGCCAGTGGAGACCTTCGCCCAGGTCACCGCGGACCGAGATCCGAGCGAGTGCCTGGCTACCCTGCATGAGCTGGAGGATGAAGACGTCCGCTCCGGCGTCTATGCGGCTTTCGACGGGGCGTCAGAGCTGCTGCGGGGTTTGCCTCCGCGGTCGTGGGCGCTGGTGACCTCGAATTACGAGCACCGGGTGCGCGAGCGTTTCCGGCGGACGGGCCTGCCGGTGCCGGGTGTGACCGTGGACGCGGCCGCGGTCGAGGAGGGCAAGTCCTCTCCCGTCCCGTATCTGCGAGCCGCTGAGCAGCTCGCCGCCGAACCCGGAGACTGCCTGGTCACGGTGTATGGGAATGCCGCATGAACGCAAAAATGCCTCGGTCCCGGACACTGAATGTCCGGGACCGAGGCTAAAAATTGTTCGGCGGCGTCCTACTCTCCCACAGGGTCCCCCCT